>DRKE01000233.1 GCA_011051925.1 Deltaproteobacteria bacterium | reverse complement strand
TGGGCCGTCAACGCGGCCTCCGCCCGGGCGCTTTCGATCAATCGGTCGAGGGCCTCCCGCCAATCGCCCTCCCCGAAATCCTGCAGTCCGGTCGCCTGTCTGGCTTCCTGTTCGAGTGCTTCCCGCTCCGGAAAACCGGTCATCCGACTCTCTCCCCTCCATCGACGATCGCAGGATAGATGATCGACTTCAGCTGGCCGCGGAAATTGAAGGTCCGGGACGGCATCAGCTGCGTCATGAAGATCACGATCAGTTCTTCGGTGGGATCGATCCAGAAGACCGTACTCGCCGCACCGCCCCAGGCGTACTCCCCACGGCTGCCCACGGTCTGGGATTTCGCGCAGTCGAGCTGGACCGAGAAGCCGAGGCCGAAGCCCACGCCCTCATAGGCGGTCTCCGAGAAAGCGCCCGGGGCGAGGCTCGCCAGATCCGCGCCGCCGGGAAGATGGTTGAGCGTCATCAGCTCGATCGTCTTCCGGCCGAGCAGGCGCGCCCCCTCGAGCTCCCCCCCGCCGAGCAGCATCCGGCAGAAGCGCAGATAGTCGGCCGCGGTGGAGACGAGTCCGCCCCCACCCGAAAAAAAGGAGGTGGGCTTCGCATAGGGACTCGTCGCCGGATCGTCTTCGAGTCGCAACTGTTTGTCCGGGCCGCGGGTGTAGTTCGCAGCGAAGCGCTCGATCTTCTCTTCGGGGACGACGAAGCCCGTGTCGACCATGCCGAGGGGCTCGAGGATCTCCGTGCGGAAGACTTCGTCGAGCGGTCTGCCCGACAGGATCTCGACGAGGTAGCCGAGCACGTCGGTCGAGACCGAATAGTTCCATGCGGTCCCCGGCGAGAACTCGAGGGGGAGTGTCGCCAGGGTCTCGACCATCGAGCGGAGGTCCTTCTGTCGATCCCGGCCGATCGCGAGGCGCCGATAGGCGCGATCGACGTTCGTCCGCTCCATGAAGTCGTAGGTGAGGCCCGACATGTGGGTGAAGAGATCCCGGATCGTCATCGGCCGTTCGCAGGCTTCCGTGATCCAGTTCGGATGATTGCCCATCCGATAGACCCGCAGATCGCGCCATTCGGGAATGAAGCGATGGACGGGATCGTCGAGCTGGAAGAGGCCCCGCTCGTAGAGCATCATCATGGCGACCGACGTGATCGGCTTCGTCATCGAGTAGATCCGGAAGATCGTGTCCGGCGCCATCGGCTTGTCGCGTGCCAGATCCATCCGGCCCAGCGGTGAGAACCAGGCGACCTCGCCTCGACGCGCGACGAGGGTGAGGGCGCCGGCGATCTTCCCGGGAGCGACGTAGCGGTTCTCGAGGTGGGCATCGATCCGGGCGAGGCGATCGCTCGACAGGCCGACGCTCTCGGGTTCGACGACGTCCAGGGGTCGGATCATCAGATCGGGTCCTCTTCGATTCGGTCCCGCCGAAACCGGCCGGGGTCGGGCCCTGGATGCGGATTCGGGTGCGTCGGGATGGATCGAGACGGATAGGGAATCGCCCGCGGGATTTCGAGGGGGAAGGGCCCGATTTCGGCTCATTCGCGTGCCACCCCGCGTCCCCGATGGCCTACTTCCTCGAAGATCGCTCATCTGGAGGTGCTGTCGTTTTGTGCCCGTGCTGCCGTTCCCTGCCTTCCGTTCGTCCGCTTCATTCCTTCCGGGTTTCCACAGGCCGCTCGCTGAGCGGCAGAAGGGCTCGGGGACCCGGTCTGCTGCCGGCATGGGCCGTCGGCGTCGTGCTCGCGCTTTCGGCCCTCTCGCCCGCCGTCGCGGAGACGGTCGTCGTGACGGGGACCAATGGCGTGGACGGGACGCCGGGCGCGGTCGGGACACCGGGCCTGCCGGGGGGGAACGGAGGCGATGGCGGGTCCGCGGCGGCGATCGCGAATGCGCCGGGCGAGGACAACACGGCCCAGGCGACCGGAGGCCGCGGCGGAAGCGGCGGCGACGGGGGCGATGCGCTTTCCGGATCCGGCGCGAACGGCGGTGACGGGGGGACCGGCGGAAGCGGCGGCGACGCGAGCGCGCAAGCGACGAGCCAGGGTGCCGCGTTCGCGCGGGCCGTGGCCACGGGCGGCCGCAGCGGCCGAGGCGGGAGCAACGGTCAGGGGTCGCCGCCGGGCGTCAACGGGCAGCGTGGCTCCAGCGGGCCCCGGGGCGGGAATGCGACAGCGACGGCCGGGGTCGACGCGTCGTTTCCCGGCGTCGGATCGTCGGCGGGATTGTCGGGAACAGCGATTGCGACCGGCGGAGACGGAGGGACGGAGGGGGTCGGTGGGGCGGCCCATGCGAGCGTGGACGGTTCGGCGACGGGATCGGGGCCCGCCACGGCGGTCCATCGGCTCGAAGCGACCGCACGCGGAGGCCGAAGCGAGACCGAGGCGGGCGACGCGCTGGCCGAGGCGACCGGGACGACGACCCATGGCGTCCTGACGGTCGTGGCCGAGGCGGTCGGCGGTCTGAATCTCGGCCTTTCGCCGAATCCCGACAGCGGAAACGCGAATGCCATCGCTTCAGGAACCCACACGGGATCCGGGCGATTGATCGTTCGTGCGGATTCGGGCGCGAGCGGGTCGGCCCCGATCCAACTCCCTCCTGGCACGTCGACCGTTTCGCTCGAGGGCGTGGCCGCGGCCCGGGCATCGGGGATCGCGACCGGAGGCGCCGATGTCGACGTCCTGGCGCGGATCCGGGGTGGGCAGGACGTCGTGCTGCGCGATGCCGTCAGCGGATCGACTTCGGGACGCCTCAGCCTGACCCAGATCCTGGATACCGCGGGGGGTCCCGGCCCGGTCCGCACGTCGCTGGTTTCCGAGAATCCCGGCGGTGGGGCACTGGGAATCAAGGTCGAAGCGCGATCGACGGCGAGAACCGGCTTCCCCGGGGCCGAGGCCCAGCCCGTGATCCTGGGGGATGTCATCGGGCGATCGACGACCGGCGCGGATGTCGACGTCGAGGTCTTCGCTTCGGGTTCCGAGATCCGGCAGGTCCAGCTGGACGATCCGCTGCAATCGAGCCGGATCCTGGGTGTCTCGAACGGGGGGCGGGTCTCGGTCCGTGCGGAGTTCGATGCCGAACCTCGTCTGTCGATCTTGCTCGATCCCTTGACGCCGCCGCCGACGGACGTCTTCGCCCAGGACGGAACCGACGTCTCGATCGACAACATCGCCACGGGCGAGACGACGGGGCGGCTCGAACTGGCGCAGACCGCCTCGGCCGCCGACGGAGGCCGGATCAGTGCTCCGAACTTCCTGCCGCCGAATCGGGTCGTCATGGCCGGGGCGGGGGGGAACGCGACGAACCGGCTCACGAGATCGGGCTCGTTCGAGTTCCTGACGCTCGAGGCGACATCGAAAGCCGGCAACGGTGGCGCCGCATCGGGGGGCGCGGTGGGAAACGTTGGAGGCGTGGCGACCGCCTTCGTCGAGGGGTCGAACGATGCCGGCGGCGTCGAGATCCGACAGGGCGTCGCGGGCGGACATGGACTCGTGGGCGATCGCGGTCCCTCTCCGGACGGTGGTGACGCTTCCGGGGATTTTCGCGCGACGACCTTCGGAGACGGAAACGCCATCTCGATCGGCGTCAACGGGCCGCAGGGGCCCACGTTCGCGTCGCGCTTGCGAACGGGGGTCCAGGCCGGAAATGCGGGGGCCTTCAGTCCCTTTCGCAGCTTCGAGCTTCCCCTCGGTCGCGGCGGAGACGCGACCAGTCGATCCGAAGCGCGCGCCCATGGAGATAGCGGGATCGTCGTTCGCGACGTCGCGGTCGGCGGCTCGGGCGGGATCTTCAGGCGGGGCGCGACCTACGGGCAGGGCGGAAACGCGAACTCCTGGGCTTCGGGAATCGGCGGCGGTGTTTCGAGCGTCGTGGTCAGCGCCGACGCGACCGGAGGTGGGGGCGATCCGGGGGGCGACGCGGAGGCCTTCGCCCACGCCGAAGGGCTGGGGGTCGCGCAGGCCGATGCCCTGGCGAAAGGCGGCAGTGTCGTCGACGTGGGCTCCGCGGCCGGTGCGGCGCACGCGATCGCCGAGGCCGCGGGGGCGCTCGGCAGCGCGACCGCCGATGCGGCGACGGGAACGGGGTCCGGGGCGAGTTTCCGCGCGAGGGTGACGCGGGAGACGGGGACGATGACCCGCGTCGACGCCACGGCGGGCTACGGCGCGGCCGCGCCCGTCTTCGACCCCGCGAACCAGGGGACGGCCTTCATCACGGGCGAGCCGCTCCCGGCGGATCGAACGGAGGCCGCGACCCGCCATGCCGGACTCGCGCAGCTTCTCGCCGATCGGCCGGGCGCCCGGATCGAAGCCCTGGCCGAATGGGCGGCCACGGGAGACGCCGGCAACCCGAGCCATCAGCTGGTCGAGCTCGACCTTTCGCTCGCGCCGCCCGATCCCCGAGCCGATCTCGCGCTGGCCATCTACGAGATCGGCGAGCCCGGCGGCGCCTTCGAGTCCCTCTCCTTCCAGGTCGAGGTCATGGGCCAGCTTCTGGGCGAGGTCCGGGTCTTCGATGACGCCGCGACGGCGAACGCGTATTTCGCATCGCTCCTCGTTCTCGGGGATGCCTTTCTCGATCA
>DRKE01000232.1 GCA_011051925.1 Deltaproteobacteria bacterium | reverse complement strand
GGAAGCGAGCAGGCATCGACGACGAGGATCAGGGCATCGGGCTTCGCGACGCCCCGGGCCTTTCCCGCCAGGACGTGATGGACGACCGCTTCGTCGGCGCTGATCGGTTCGAGCCCGTAGGTGCCGGGCAGATCGATCAACAGGGCAGGGACGCCATCGAGATCGAGATCCGCTTCGCGACGTTCGACCGTGACGCCGGGATAGTTGCCCACGCGTGCGCGCAGGCCCGTGAGCGCGTTGAAGATCGTCGTCTTGCCCGCGTTCGGGCTGCCGAGCAGTCCGAAGACGAGGGGCTTCGCATCGGGGCCCGATCCGGCCGCGGCGGTCCCGCTCCGGTCCGCGGATTCGAGCCGTGCGCTGGTCATCCGGGATGGGCTGCGGACGGATCCGACGGGGTCTTCCCGCCCGCTTCGTGTCCGTCCTCCAGGTCGGGCATCGGCCGATCGAGGACCCGGACGCGCGCGCTTTCGCTCCGCCGGAGGCAGAGCTGATAACCGCAAAGCTCGAAGACCGTCGGATCGCCGAGGGGGGCTTTCCGGATCACCCGGATGGGCACGCCCCTGCGAAGCCCGAGATCGTCCAGCCGGCGCGCGACGGCATCATTGCCGGCCACGTCGAGAACCTCGACCCGATGGCCCGTCGGGATCTGATCGAGGGTCTTGGGTTCAGGCGATTCGGACAAGGTGGGTTCAAGCATGGCGATGGGATCCGACGGGGTCGGGCGGAACGTTCGGTGGCCAGGCGGCCGGTCGGGAATGTATTGAAAACGAATGTCGTTTCCGATGGATGGGGAATCTAGCGATTCGACGGGATTTCGCCCGTGTCCGATCCACGAAGCAGGATGCGAACATGTTCGCTTATGGCTTCCGCTCGCGTTCGCTACGGAGCTGGCGGGTCATCAGGGCATGCCCGGCCTCCCCGGGGGTCTTCTCGCCATCGATCACGGCGCGCACCAGATTCGTGATCGGGGCTTCGACCCCCAGTCGATCCGCCAGGCGGACGGCGGCCCGGGTCGTCTCGATTCCCTCCGCCACCTCGCCGAGCTCGGCCTTGATCTGCTCGAGTCTCCGACCCTGTCCGAGGCCCAACCCGACCCGCCGGTTGCGCGAAAGATCCCCCGTACAGGTCAGCAACAGATCCCCCATGCCCGAGAGCCCCAGGAAGGTCTCGGGCTCCGCACCCTGTGCGACACCGATCCGTGTGATCTCGGCCAGTCCCCGGGTCATCAGGGCGGCTCGCGCGTTGAGCCCCCCGTCCATCCCGTCGGAGATGCCGACCGCGATGGCGATCACGTTCTTGAGCGCACCGGCCGTCTCGACGCCGATCACGTCCGTATGCGTATAACAACGGAACCAGGGACAGGAGAGCGTGGCCTGGACCGAGATCGCGAAGACTTCTTCCCGGCACGCGAGGGTCACGACCGTCGGCCGCTGACGGGCGATCTCGGCCGCGAAGGAAGGGCCGGAAAGGGCGACGAGTCGAGGATGGTGTTCCGGTCCGAGGACCTCCTCGAGGACCCCGTGCATCGTCAGCCCCGTCTCGTACTCGATTCCCTTGACCGCCGATACGACGATGGCGCCGGGTTCGATGAAGGGACCCGCCCGACACATGACGTCCCGCAACGCATGGCTGGGTACCGCGACGATCACGAGTTCGCGGCCTGCCAGCGCTTCGCGCAGATCGTCGGTGGCCTCGACCCGTGGAGGCAGTTCGAATCCACTCAGGTAGCGGGGGTTGCGACGACTGCGATTGATCGCTTCGGCCACTTCCGGCCGGCGCGACCAGATCTTCACGTCGTGTTCCCGCGCCGACAGCATCGCCAGGCAAGTGCCGAAGCTGCCCGCGCCCAGGACGGCGGTCGGTGTGCTCACGGTCGGGACTCTACCACCCCGATCCGTTCCGACCCCGCCCGCCCGGATTCCCCGCGCCATCGACCCCGGGGCGCGAGCGCGGATGCGGTGGGGCTCCCGTGTGGCCGGCGTTTTCGTTGACGCCCTGGGGGCCTACGGCTACTCTCGCGACCTCCTCCGGGATCGGTCGAGCCGCCCTCTGGCGGCACACCGCCGCCCGCCGTTCAAGCGGACGGATGGCACGGATGGCATCGATGCTTGCCGAGTCCCTCTCATCTGCGACCTCGCTCGCCTGGCTGGTCTTCTCGGCCGGGATCCTCTGGATGGCCTTGATGGTCCCGACGTTGGCGTGGATTCTTCGGCGCCGGCTGCCTTCCGAGAGGCTGCGCTCCTTTCCGGCTGGGGACGCCTCCGGGTCGGATTCCCGGAATGGGCGGATCGCCCTCGACCCGGTCCGCTTCGGAAACTCGCCGCGTGCGCGGCGATCGCCTCGGCATGCGGTCCAACAACATCGGATGTTGCTGGCCGGCGTCTTTTCGACCCTGCTGGCGCTGGTGGCACTCCCGGGCCTCGTGGCCCTTCGTTCCCTCGGCCCGTCCGCGCTCCAGAAAGGCATGATCTTCGTCCTTCCGACCTTGTTGGTCGTCCTGCATGCCCGTCGTCGGGCGATGACACGATGATGTCCAGCCTGCAGGTCGAAAGGACGTCGCGCCGGGGCGGATCGGGGGAATCATGATCGGTGTCGGCGCGGCCATCGCGATCGCCCTCGTCTGGTGCGGACTGGTTCTCGCGGCCGTCGTCGTCTGTGCCGCGATCGAACGTCGCAGCCGACTGGCCGGCCCGATCGCGCGCGGCGCATGGTCGCCCCCGCGTTCGAAGTGGGGGCCGGACCCGCGATACCCGCCCGCCGCGTCACTGCTTCTCCGTTCGCTTGCCGAGATGGCGCGTCAGGTCCGATCCCGAACCGTCGTCCCCGATCAATCGGCGATGCTGCGCTCGGTCGGGCGATGCATTGCCTGGCTGGCGCTCGCGAGCGCGCTGTCCCTGGTGCCCTTTGCTGGCCCGTGGGAGGGCGGTGCGATTCCGATCCCGCTCGTCGTCGTCGACCTGCCGAGCGGGCTGCTCGCCCTCGTCTTTCTCGTTCTCCTGATGGGCCTCGCGCAGGTGGCGATCGGTCTCGCGGATCGAAGCCTCTGGTCGCGTCTCGGCAGTGTCCGCATGGCCAGTCGGAATCTGGGGACCCTCGCGCTGTTGATCCTCGTTCTCGCTCCGCTTTCGATCGAAAGCCAATCGCTTCGGATCCATGATGTCGTTTCCGCGCAACAGACGACCTTCGCCCCGTTCTCATGGCTTCCCTTCGCGCCGGGCAGCGCGTTCGAGGTTCTTCGCAGCTGGCGCTGGCCGGCCTGGAACTGCTTCATGCAACCGGTTTCGGCGCTTCTCTTCCTGCCCGTCCTGGCCGGCCTGTCCCATCGCCCCCTCGCATGGGATCCGGAAGCGGGCAGCCTCCGGCCGAGCGGATTCGGTCTGGACGGGGATCCGGTCGGACTCGCGTGGGGGCTGCTCGAGGCGCGCCTCGCGAGGGTTCTCGCGGCGGCGCTCTTCGTGGCGCTCTTTCTCGGTTCCGGGGCGCTTCCCTTCGTGTCGGGTTTCGAGATCGTGGATCGGCTCGAACCCTTCATCGGGAGGACGCTGCCTGCCCTGATCGTCGCGGGTCTCGAGACGACGGTCTTCTTCGGGAAGTGGATCCTGCTGCTCGTCCTGGGGGCGGCGATCCGGCGGGCGACGGCGCGCATGCGGGAGGACCGATGGACCCGCATCGTCGTGACGCGCCTGCTCCCGATCGCCTGGGCGAACGTCCTGTTGGTCTCGGCGATCCGCCTTCTGGATGGCGCACTGCCGGGGGGCGCCTGAATGTCGCCAGTGCTCATCCTGCTCTGGATCGCCGCGCTCGGCACGGCTCTCGCGGCAATCGGCCTGGGCCGGAACCTCACCCGATCCATCGTCGCGGGCATCGTCTCGCTGGCGATCATCGGACTCGTCCTGGTCGGAGCGGGGATCGGCCATCTGGCTTTCGCCGTCCTCGTCCCGGGCGTGCTCGCCCTCGCCTTGATCCAGGTCTTCGGTTGGATGCTCGTCGACATCGATCGCGACCATCTCCCGCCGACGGATCCTGCGACGACCCTCGCTCGCGGTCTGGCCTTTCTTCTCGTCGGCGGCGGTCTGGCCGCCCTGCTCGTGACCCTCGTCCATCGCGGAGAACTCGAGGTCGGCGCCGCGCGGATCGTTCTTCCGGACCCGGTCGGCGTCGGCTCCTTCCTCTTCGGTTCGGCCAGCGGCGTGGCCACCCTGCTGGGGCTCACGATCGCGGCGAGTCTGCTCGCGTGCCTGTCGGTCCTTCGGGACGAGGGGGACTGAAGATGGGATCGGCTGATGCCGTCGTGTCGTCCATGTCGATCGGGGCGATGGTGCTCTTCTGGGTCGGGATGCTCGGTCTGCTCGGACGGCGGAGTCTCGTCGGGATGCTGGTCGGACTCTCGTTCGCCTGGCTCTCGGTCGGCATCGGCGCGATCGGATCCATCGTGCTCGTGGCGGGTCGGGGAGGCCCGCCTTCCCGGGCGGCGCTCGAGTCGGGCGCTTCGCTTCCGGCCGGTGCCGCGCTCGTGATCTGTATCGGCGCGATCGGTTGTCTCCAGGTGCTGGCGGGCCTGGCGCTCGTCGCCGTGCGGATCCGGCGCCGCGGAACCCTCGACGCCGACGATGCGGCGCTGCTCGAAGGGTAGGGGGACGACGTCCCGGTGAGCGAATGGGAAAGCAGCGTCGGTGGCTCACTCGTCCGCTGGATCGCGATCCTGCCCTTCGTCGCGGCGATGGTGCATGGCCTGTTGATCGGGCTGGTTCGGGCGCGACTTCCCGAACGTTCGGTCTGGGCGATCTCGCTTTCCGCGCTCGTGACCTCATTCGGCCTGAGCGCGCTGATGATCTTCGAGCTGGTCGGACCCGCGGGCGGACATCCCATCCTCGACACCCTGGGTCCCTGGATCGGCGGAGGGGTGGGCCCGCGCAGCTTCAGCGCGGAGCTGACGTTCCAGCTCGATCCGCTCTCCGTCGTTTTCTGCCTCGCCGTGACCTCGATCGCGATCGCGGTCTATCTCTACACGATCGGTCTGCTCCGCAGCGGCCAGGCCGACCGCGAATCGGGGCATCGGATCTTCGCCATGCTCGACCTGCTGGTGGGATCGACGCTCGTCTTGATCCTCGCGGACAATCTGCTGCTCTTCTTTCTCGGTTGGACCGGCGTGGGGATCGCATCCCAACTCTTCTCCGCCTTCGCGTTCGAGGATCGGGAGGCTTCGCGTGCGGGCGCGGTCACGTTCGTCGTGGGCCGGATCGGCGATCTGGGTCTGCTGGCCGGGATCCTGCTGATCTTCGACGGGTTGTCACGCGCCGGCGCACCCACGCTCAGCTTCCGGGGGATCGAGGGGGCTTTCCGGCTGCTTGAAGGACAACACCTCGACTGGCTCGGTTGGGGAGGGGGCAGCGGGCCCCTCCTGCTCGAAGTCGTGGGCTTCGCCCTGGTCCTGGCTGCGCTCACGAAATGCGCCCAGTTTCCCCTGCATTTCTGGCTGTCGAATGCGAGGGCCATTCCCGTTCCCGCCAATGCGCTGATGCAGTCGTCGACGACGGTCGTCGTCGGAATCTATCTCCTGCTCCGACTTTCCTTCCTGCTGGGGAGCGCGCCGAACGCGATGATGCTGCTCGTCGTCGTCGGCGCCACGACGGCCCTGCTCGCCAGCCTCGCGGCGGCGACCCAGAACGACCTGATGAGGGTTCTTGCCTTCTCGACTTCGAGCCTGCTCGGGATGGTCCTGATCACGCTCGGAATCGGCGCGTTTCCGGCTGCAGCCTATCTCCTGCTGACCCATGCCTACGTGAAAGCAGAGCTGGTGCTGGCCTTCGGGATCGTGATCGTCGGGCTGAAGGGGGAGACCGATCTTCGCCGCATGGGCGGATTGGCGGAAGAAATGCGCTGGACACATGTCATGGTCGCCCTCGGCTGCCTGGCCCTGGTGGGCGTACCTCCCCTGGCCGATTTCTTCCCGCTCGAGGAATCGATCGCCTTCATCGGGATCTCCGAACGGAACGACCGGTCACTGCTGATCGCCCTCTTCGTCGCGAGTCTGGGCATCCTGGCATTCGCGATGGCTCGGGCCTACTTCCTCGTGTTCTGGGGAAGCATCCGGCCTCGCCGGCTGGTCGGGGTTCCGATCCGGGATCCCATCGGATGGAGGCAGCACGGCCTCACGATCCTTGCCGTCGCGACGGTCGCGGCGGGACTGCTGACGCCTTCCCAGTTCTGGGGCGACCCGTGGGATGTGTCGCAGATGGATTCGGTGGGCCATTTCCTGATGGGATCGATCCCGGGGCAGCCCGATCCGCTGCTGTCCGGCGGGCCGCGATGGCGGTTGATCTCGATCTTCGTCGCATCCGCGGCCCTTGGCGTCGGTCTCGCGGCCTGGCGTCACGCGCGGCGCGGCCATCCCGGCGAGTCGGAACGGGCTTTCGTCCGTTATTCGGGGAACGTCCTGCGCGAGATGCTCTACGTCGAGCGCGTCTACGACTTCGTCCTGATCCGTCCGATCAGGGGGCTCTCTCGTTGGGCCCTCGTCGGCATGATCGAGACGCGCCTGATCGATCGCGTCGTGGTCTCGGGCGGGGCCAGTCTGGTGAGGCGAGCGGTCTGGAGCGGACTGCGCAGATTGCAGAACGGGCGCCTTCAGAGTTATGCGCTGCTCGGCCTGCTGACCGCACTCGTGGTCATCTATTGGATGGTGAGCTGAGCCGATGCCGGACTGGTCGAACCATCTGCTCCTCGTCACCGTCGCGGCCCCCGCGTTCGTCGCGTTCGGGCTGGTCGGAAGCGGGCTCATCCAGGGTTTTCTCGGCCTTCCGCCACTCCCCGAGGTCGCCTGGCGGGTCCTCGGGCTCGTGACCGTCATCGCGACCTTCCTGCTCGCCTTCTTCGGCATTGGTCTCGGGTTCGACCCCGAGGCGATCGGATTCCAGCATGTCGAGTATTTCGGGTGGTCCGAGGATTTCGGGGCACATCTGCTTCTCGGGGTCGACGGGATCGGGTTGTGCTTCCTGGTCTCGACGGCGGGCCTCGTCCCTCTCGCGATGGTCTCGTCCCGCTCGGAGGTGAAGGGTTCCGTCCGCAGCTGGATTGCCACGTGTCTGTTCCTCGAATCGGGTCTCCTGGGTGCGCTCGCTTCCGCCAATCTCTTCTCGTTCATCTTCTTCTGGGGGATGGGTCTCGTTCCGATCCTGCTCTGGATGGGGCGTTGGGGCGGACCCGGGCGGGCTCGTGCTGCGGGTCGGATCTGGGCGATCGAATCCATCGGCCTGATGGGACTGCTCTATGTCGCCTTCCTGCTTCGGGAGGCGAGTCTCGACCAGTTGGGCATGGCGACGCTCGATCTGGTTCGTGCCTCCGTCGATGCGGGTCCCTCGCTTCTGGATGTCCGGATCCCGCCGGCCGAGCAGACGGTTCTCTTCTTCGTGATGGCGATCGCCCTGGCGACCCGGCTTCCGCTGGTTCCGCTCCACTATTGGCTTCCGACGGCACACGCCGCCGCACCGACGGGTCTTTCCGTCCTGCTGGCGACGGGTTTCGTCCAGACGGCGGCGATCGGGATCCTGCGCTTCGCTCTTCCGCTCTTTCCCGATGCGGCGACGTCCGCCGGGCCGGCTCTCTCGGTCCTCGGAATCGTCGCGCTCGTCCATGCGTCGTTGATCGCGCTCGTACAGAAGGAGTTGAAGCGGCTCGTCGCCTATACCTGCGTCGGCTATGCGGGTTTTGCCGTCTTCGGGATCTCGACGCTGAACGTGCAGGGCCTTTCCGGTGCAGTCCTCCAGCTCCTGACCCATGGGATCGCGACGGCGGCGCTCTTCATGTTGATCGGATTCCTGGCCGCCCGTCGCGGGACGACGGAAGTGACCGCTTTCGGCGGGCTGGCGAAGCCGATGCCGGTCTGTGCGTTCTTCTTTGCCGTGATGGCCTTTTCGCTGGTGGGTCTTCCCCTGACGGGCGGTTTCGTCGGTGATCTCTTCGTGCTGCTCGGCAGTCTCGAGACCCGGCGAGAACTTTCCGTCCTGGCGCTCACAGCGATGGTGGTCGCGGCCTCGTATCTTCTCTGGGTCCAGCGGCGCCTCTTCCTGGGGCCGGTCGATGAACCGGCGAATCGCGGCTTGATCGACCTCGACCGACGGGAGCGCACGATCCTGCTGGCGATGGCGATCCCGATTATCGCGATCGGCGTCTATCCCAATCCGATCCTGCGTCGGGTCGAGCCCGCCGTTCTCGAGATCCTCGACCAGATGGCGAGGCGATCCACGCCGGTCGAGTCGGAGGAACCCGGAGGCGACCTCGAACTCGTCGCGCAGGATTCCCTGCGCGACATCCCCCTCCCGAAGCGAGGCGCACGATGAGTCCGGTCTTCTTTCCCGCGATCGGGGCACTCGCGATCCTCGTCTTCGATCTTTTTTCGCGACCGGGGCCGGGTGGACGACACACGCCGCGCGCCATCGCCCTCGCGGGCATCCGTTTCGGGGCCGTCGCGATGATCTCCCTCGCGGCCGTCCTGATCGCGCTCCAGAACCCGGCATCGGGGGTGGAGCCGAACGGATCCCCGTTGGACGGGTTCTCGGTCTTCGGGATCGG
>DRKE01000231.1 GCA_011051925.1 Deltaproteobacteria bacterium | reverse complement strand
CTGTCGCGCGGAGTTCCGATCTGTCATGAAAGAGAAGCTTCCCTCGCTCAGTGTCGTGATCCCGGTCTATCGGAGTGCGCCCATCCTCGAGTCGCTGGTCGACCGGCTGGAAGAATCCCTTCGTGCGCTGGAAGCCGACTTCGAGGTCATCCTCGTGAACGACGACAGCCCGGACGAGAGCTGGTCGGTCATCGAGTCGCTGGGCCGGACCCGTCCCTGGCTCGTCGGAATCGACCTCAAGAGGAACTATGGCCAGCACAACGCGTTGTTATGCGGAATCCGGCTCGCGCGGCACGAGATCGTCGTCACGATGGACGATGATCTGCAGAATCCGCCCGAAGAGATCGGGAAGCTCCTTGGCGCCCTCGGAGACGATCTGGATGTCGTCTATGGCGCGCCCGATCGGGAGCAGCACGGATTGTTCCGGAATCTGGCCTCGCGGATCACGAAAGTCGTGCTGCAGTCGGCGATGGGGGCCGAGACCGCGGGGCGGATCTCCGCGTTCCGGGCGTTTCGAACCGAGATTCGCGAAGCCTTCGGTCCGAATCACGGTCCCTTCGTGAACATCGATGTCCTTCTCACCTGGGGCAGCACGCGCTTCAGCTCCGTGCGTGTGAGGCATGACGCCCGGGCCGCGGGCCGATCGAACTACACGCTCCGCATGCTCTTGAAGCATGCACTCGACATGCTGACGGGCTTCAGCGTGCTCCCATTGCAATTTGCGAGTCTGACGGGTTTCGCGTTCACGCTGATGGGCGTTCTCGTCCTGATCTACGTGGTCGGCCGCTATCTGATCGAGGGAACGACGGTCGCCGGATTTCCCTTTCTCGCTTCGGTCATCGCGATCTTCTCGGGCGCACAGCTCTTCTCACTCGGAATTCTCGGAGAGTACCTGGCACGGATCCATTTTCGTACGATGGGGCGCCCGCCCTATTCGATCCGGGCTTCCGTGGGGCGGGGCGCGCATCCCGGCAAACCGGATTCCGACGCGGAATAGGCCAGGCTGCCGGCGGAGACCGATGGCGTCGACGACAGTCCGCTTCGTCGCTGGCTTCGGGATGACAGCTGATGGATCCCGGATGGATGGCCAGTGCACGGGCGGAGGGGCCAGGGGACGGAATGATGCAGCCGCCGAAGCGGGAAGATCCACCGACGGGATCCAGCGAGCCGGGTGGGCGGCTGGCGGTGCCGGGGCGATGGCCTTGTTTCGTGGTGGCGACCGTTCTCTCGCTCTATTTCATCGTTTTCGTCCGGGGCCTGCCGCCCTCCGGTGATGAGGCATGGTATCTCGAGCGGGCGACCCTCGTTCTGGACCTGTTGGCCCATGCGGGCCGGTTCGACTGGGCGGCCGTATCGGGCATCCTGGATCGGATCGTCGATCGAGGCTGGTTCATGCCCGGGATGCCCGTCCTGATCGCGATGGGGACCGTCTTCGGACGGTCGATCGTCGTATTGCGCCTCTACCTCGGTGTCCTGAATTTCCTGCTCGTCTGCCTCATCGCGAAGAGCCTCTTCAAACGAAACGGCAGGATCGCGAGCCTCGTCTTCCTCCTCGTTCCCGTCGCGTTGCCCTACTATGTGATCTACTCGTTCCTTTTCTGGGGCGACCTCCTGGCCGCACACACGTTCCTTCTGCTCGGCTCGTGGCTGGTCGGCCAGATCGAATCCTGCGAAGGCGAGGGGCTGAGTCCGCGCCGGGGTATCCTGCTCGGGCTCGGTCTCGCCGTCGTGACCTATCTGAGAGGCGCCTATTGGCTGTGTCTCCCCCTCCTTCTCGTGGGTATCTTCCTGTCTTCCTACGGCCGCGGAATCCTTCGGGAGCGCCTGCGGCATTTCGCTCTGGTCGGAGGGCTCTGTAGCCTCGCCTTCGTGTTCGCGCTCGCTCCATGGACGATCCTGGTCAGCCGCAGTCACGGCTTTCATGTCACGACGACGAGCATGACGATGTCCCAGATCATCGCTTTCGGGGATCCGGAATATGTCGGCTCGATCGGAGATCCGCGCGAATCCAATCCCTTCTTTCGCGTCCATCGACACATCCAGGATCGCGCGCGCGCAGCCGGACGTTCATTTCGGGACCAGGCAGGGGTCGAGCTCGAGAGGGCCACGGACCACCTCACGCTGAAGGGCTACGTCGATCGCGTTCGTCGGAATCTTCGCTCCTATTGGCTGGATAGCGAGGCATTCATGAAGCGTTTCGAGACGATCTCGCGAGCGGGGGGCCGTATTCTTCCTCCCGACGGATGGCGAGGGATCTTCGAGTCGGCAGAACGCTTGAACCATGGGGTCTGGCGGGTTCTGCTCTCGCTCGGGATCCTGCTCTTCGCGATCCCCGTATCTGCCGATCGGCGGAGCCTGATCCTTTCGATGTTGTACAAATACGTTTTCTTCTTCTTCTCGCTCCAGCCCTTCTTCGCGGTCGCACATGGCCGATACTATGTCCAATACGTCCCCTTCATCGCCATGGCCGCAGGTGCTGCCATCGTCGCTGTTCGGGAGGGGCGCTTCTGGCCGAGCTGGTCGCGTCCCGGGCTGGACGGGGGCATCGTACTGGCGGGGCAGCTTCTCGCGATGGCTTCCGCGACCGCGATCCTCATGCTCATCCTCGTCGAGGCGTGACCGAGACCGGAATCGCACTCATCCTCGGAATCCCGGTATGGGGATCGAAATGGGACGCATTGTCGATGAGTCGTCCCGTGTTGCTGCCCGCCTCGAGGACGGATTCCGGCTTCCGGGGATCTCCGCCGAACCCGTGTGCCATCGATACGATTCCCCGCCGCAGCTCGGGTGCGGGCGCGACGATCGCCGGAATGGAAGCATGGTCGGATGTGATGTCGACCAGATCGTCGGCTGCCAGGCCGAGTGCCGCGAGATCCTCCGGATGGAGGTAGGCCGGGTTGTGGTTGCGGCCCTTCGAGAGCGCCGCGATGTCGCGAGCGGAGGAGTTGTAGACATTCGGCATCCGACGTGAGATCAACCGGAAGGGTCGGTCCCGATCGTCGGACCCTTCGTCGTGCAGGCCGAGGAGTTCGGCCAGCATGTCGGCGTTGCCGACGTCGAGACGGTCCGTGGCATCCGGATCTGCAGGGGCCACACGAATCGTCTCTTCGTCGAAGATCCGTCCATGGGGGTGGCGCTTCAGTTCGTCGAGCGGGATTCTCGACCCATTCATCAATCCCTCGAGGACTTCGTCCGTCGAGGGCCTGCGATCCATGTCGAGTTCGAAGGCATGACGTCGCTCGCGCAGGACGCCGGTCTCGGGCCGGATCGGACGACACGTCAGTCGGAGCCCCATCCTCTTCGCCAGTCCGTGGAAGAACTCCCATTCTTCGATGACATCCGCACCCGGAGGTGGATCGGCGATTGCCGGGGTGTACTGGGCATAGGGCTCGGAATAGCCCATGGCGACATAGGTCTGTTCGAGCGCTTCGCTCGAGATCGAGAGTCCGGGCGTTTCGAGGGAGAGCTTCGGGGCGATGACGTAGTCCGCGAACCTCGCGGTGGCCGATATTTTCGGGTCGAGGCAGACCAGCAGATCGAGTCTCTCCATGGCCCGCACGGTCTTCGCCTGGTCGGGCCAGGCCGCCACCGGGTTGCTCCCCACGCAGATCAGGCATCGGATCCGATCCTTGCCTTCGTGGAGGATCTCGTCCGCGAGGGCCGCGGTCGGAAGACCGGCTGCCGAACTCGTGAGCCCCCTCGACGCGAGGGATTCGCCGAATCCCCAACCCGGGCGGGGTGCCGACGCCTGGGCTTTCGGGATTGCCCGCGGAAGGAGCGCGCCGGGATTGGGTACGCGCTCTCCCTCGCGACGCCAGCGTCCACAGATCGTATTCAATGCCAGGAGGAGGTATTCGGTGAGGTTTCCGTGAGGCGACATGTTGGGGCCCGTGCCGGCCACGCCGCAGCCTCGGGGTCCCCGAGCGAAGCTGCGTGCTGCCCGTTCGATCTCATCGGCCCCGATCCCCGCTCGACGAGCCGCGAACTCCGGTGTGAAGCGTTCGACGGCACGTGAGAGGGCATCGAACCCCGAGCAGTGCGCTTCGATGAACTCGGGGTCGTGGCGCTTTTCCCGGACGACGACGTGCAGCATCGCGGCGAGGATCGCTGGATCCTCGCCGGGCTTCGGTTGGAGATGGATGTCGGCGAAACGGGCGACTTCCGTGCGACGTGGATCGATGACGATGAGCTTCAGCCCTCGCTTTTTCGCGTGTCGGAGTCGTCTCCCGACGTTGGCCGGGGGAATCCCGCCGGAGATCGAGATGAGCGGATTGTTGCCGACCAGCATCCAGACATCCGATTCGTCGAAGACGTGGGATCCGCCGAGCCAGCGTCCGTGGATGGCATTCGCGACGTGCTTTCCAGGTTGATCGATCGACGCGGCGGTGAACAGCATTCGGGAGCCGAGTGCGAGCAACCAGCCGATCGAGGTCGGAATCGAAGCGGGATGGGGGCCGGCATAGGTTCCCGGATAGAGCGCGACGGATCGGGGGCCGTGGTCACGCACGATCTCGCCGATCCGGGCCGCGATCTCGTCCATGGCGACCCCGGCCCCGATCTTCTCGAAGCGCGTGCCACCGTCGTTCACGGCTCGGGCGAGGTCGTTGCCCGGGATGCTCGATCCGGTCTTTGCGGGTATGCGCTTTCGGGAGCAGAGAAGCCGATCCGGATGTGCGTGCTGCTCGGGAAGCCGCCTTCCCCTGGCGCAGATGAAACCGCGATAGGCTGGATTGTCCGGGTCCCCCGTCACGCGAACGGGGCGACCGTCCTCGAGTTCGACGAGAATTCCGCAATTCGCGTGACAGAACCGGCAGATCGAGGGGCGTGTCTCACGGGGCATCCGTCGATTCTATCATGGGCGGCCCGCAGTGATCGGTTCATCTGGCGTCGGGTGCCCGACCGAGATCCTCCATGAAGCGCTCTTCCCGCACCGTATGGTCCGTCAACTCCGCACTGATCTTTTCCGCTGCTCGCAGGGCGGCGTTGCGGTCTTCGTTCCGGATCACATGGCGCAGGCGAGCGACCTCGTCCGCGATGTGATCATGATCTGCGAGGAGCCGGGCAAGCTCCTTCTTCACTTCCGGAGGAAATTCCGCCATGAGGTCCGATCGGGCCGTATCGAGATCCATCAGGTGGTTGCGCCGGTCGCGGCATTCCTTGCCGGCGGGCGAGAAGACGACTCGACCGTCGCGGTCGTAGACGCAGGAGCCACCCGCGTCCCGCTTCGGATTGCCTCGCAGGATCGGGTCGATCGACCGGACTCGAGACTGCTGTGCAAGGGCCTCGAAGGCGGATCCGAAGATCAGGGTCGAAGTCACGAAAGCGATCATCATCCGATGTCTTCGCTGCATGGTCCATCTCCTTTTTTCAAATCGTTGGCCGGATCCGTATCTCCTTCTCATCAATCGGGATCCCGGTGGCAGCGCTTTAGAGATCCGGGTCACGGCTTCCTACGGGGAGCGGAGAAGACGAAGCCCGTTGAAGGTGACGACCAGGGAAGCGCCCATGTCGGCCGCGATCGCGCTCCAGAGTGACGCATGCCCCATCACCGTCAACACGACGAAAAGGACCTTGATACCCAGGGAAAGGCCGATGTTGGCCCGGATGACGGCGAGCGTTCGTCTGGCGTGATGGACGAGCCATGGAAGCTTCAGGAGATCGTCCGCCATGAGCGCGATATCCGCGGTCTCGATCGCGGCATCGCTGCCCGCCGCACCCATCGCGATTCCGATCGATGCCCGGGCCATCGCGGGCGCGTCGTTCACACCGTCACCGACCATCGCAACGTGTCCGAAGCGGTCGGCGAGCGCTTCGATCAGCGCGACCTTGTCTTCGGGAAGCAGTTCGGCATGGACCTCGTCGATTCCCGCCCGAGCTCCGATGGCGCGGGCGGTCGCCTCGTTGTCGCCCGTCAACATCACGAGAGGCGATATGCCGATGGCCTTCAACCGCGAGATCGCTTCCGGCGTTTCGTGTCGCAGGCCGTCTGCCAGTGCGAGGAAACCGCAGACATGCTCGTCGTTTCCGAGGACGACGACCGACTGGCCCTGTCGACCCAGGCGCTCGAGCTCTTCGTGGATCTCGGGTGTCTCCTGGCCACGTTCTTCGAGGAGACGATGGGATCCGATCCAATGGAGCCTTCCGCCGATCCGTGCCGTCCCGCCTTTGCCGTGGACGGCCTGGAAGTCATTGGCGGG
>DRKE01000230.1 GCA_011051925.1 Deltaproteobacteria bacterium | reverse complement strand
CAGCACAAGTACAAGAAGGCGCTCCGCTATTTCAAACACGCCAAGCGTGACGACGCGAACTACTACATCGCCTACGAGAAGCTCGGGGTCTCCTATCTCGCCATCGGTGGAATGGACGAGGCGAAGGGCGAGCTTCTGGAACTCACGCGGATCGCCGACGCATGTGGCGATCGCTGTCCGATGAAGTTGTTGAAGGCGAAGCGGAAGCTCGCCGAAGCGATCGCGCGCTTCGAGGGCGTGGAGGTCGTTCCCGCCAAGGCCGAAAAACCCCGACGGCGCTTCGATCCGATCCGGACCTCGGCCCCGGGCGTCCCGGCCGACGAAACCGCCCATCCGACCCATCCACAGCCCTGAACGGGCTGGCCGGCGTTCCGAGCGGTCGGAGGACGGCCTCGGGCGATCGGAGAACAGGCTCGAGCGACCGGAGAACGGCCTCGAGCGACCGGAGAACGGCCTTGAGCGGTCGGAGAACCGCCCTGGACGAGCCGGGAAGCGCCGCGAGCGACCCGGGAACAGCCGCTGGTGCGCCACGGGCGAGGCGCTCGGTCGGGCGTCAGGGACGGGCGTCATGGCGAATCGATGATTGACGCATCCGGGGCGTTCCGTCAGCATGGTCGGGCTGACGTCTTGTCTTTGGAATGTCGGCATCGCGCCGATCGGGCAGGGTCCGCTCGGCACATCGACGCCCGCCAGAGCCCGTACCCACCCGACACGCGCCTCGTGCGCCGGAGGACCTCCCCATGACCCGTCTCGGCTATCAGATTCCCAACTTCACGTACCCCGATACCCGTCCCGAAGAGATCTTCGGAAAGGTCGTGGCCCAGGCGAAAGCGGCCGAGGCCGCGGGCTACGACCGCGTGATGGTGATGGACCATTTCTACCAGCTGCCGGGGATCGGCGCGCCGGAAGAACCGATGCTCGAGTGCTACACGCTGCTCTCGGCGCTCGCGCAACACACGCGGACGGCCCGCCTCTCGGCGCTCGTCACGGGCAATACGTATCGCAACCCGACCCTTCTCGCGAAGACGATCACCACCCTCGACCACGTCTCGAACGGGCGGGCGACCCTCGGCATCGGCTGCGGCTGGTTCGAGCTGGAACACACTGCCCTGGGCTTTCCCTTCGGCACCTTCGCCGAGCGCTTCGAGAAGCTGGAAGAGGCGCTCCAGATCATCGGTCCGATGCTCCGTACGGAGCCGATCAGCTTCGAGGGCAAGTACTACACGACACGAGATGCCGTGAACTCGCCCGCGCCGATCTCCCGGATCCCGATCATGATCGGAGGCGGCGGCGAGAAGAAGACCCTTCGGATGGTGGCGCAATACGCGGACGAATCGAACCTGATCTGCGAGGTCGACGAGATCCCGCGCAAGCTCGAGGTCCTCGCGCAGCATTGCGAGCGGGTGGGGCGCGATCGTTCCGAGATCACGGTGACCAAGTTGATGATGGTCCTGGTGGCGCCGACCCTCGAAGAGGCCAACGCCGATCTCGAAGCGATGGCGGCGACGAAGGGCTGGAACGATGCGATCATGGATATGATCCGCAAGCGGCTCGTCTTCGGCGATCCCGACACGGTCGGCGAGGTTCTTTCGAAGGCGGTGGGCCATGGCCTCGACGGGCTGACCGTCGATCTGCCCGTGAACGGGCACATCGTCGAACGCATCGGTCTTCTCGGGGAGATCGCCTCGAAGGCGCTCGGCTGATCCCCTTCCCTCGACGGCATCGCGGGCTTCGGGGTCCGGGGGAGCGCGAGAGCCTGACGAAGCCGGGTGGCTGGTCGTACGGTCCGGGCGTCAGCTGGCGCGACCCTCTTCGAGGCGTTCCACGAGAAGGTCGGCGATCGCGCGGACGCGGGGGACATAGCGCATGCTCCGGGCGCAGACGAGATGGTATTCGCTGGGCGGGAGGGAGAATCCGAGGTCGATCTCGACGAGGCGCGCCTCCGGACTCGGGGCGGCGACGGGGATGCCCTGTTTTTCGAGGACCATGACTCCGAGACCGGCGTCGAGCGCGCTTCTCAGCACGAGGTAGTTGTCCGACGCGAAGGCGGGCGCGAAGTCCGGGATGGCGCGTTCGAGCATCGGGCGGGGGGCCACGCTTTCGTAGGGGAAGGACCAGGTGATCCAGTCGAGGTCTTCGAGGCGAGTGGATTCGGCGCCGCGTCCTTCCGCCGCCAGCCTTTCGTCGAGGCGCGTGCGGTAGCCGGCGGTCGCAAAGACACCGATCTCGAAGGCCGCCCTGTGCAGGGTCGTGAGTTCCGGCTCGTGACTCTCACGGGTGCGGACCGCGAGATCCGCTCCGCCGCGGGAGAGGTCGACGTATTCGATGCTGGCCAGGATCTCGAGGCGGATCTCGGGCAGTCGGTCGCGAACCCGGGCCGCCAGGGGAGCCAGGACCTCGACGGCGAGGCCCGGAGGTGCGGCGATGCGGACGATGCCCGCCGGTGTTTCCTCGGCGCCCTGTGCGAGTCGGCCGAATTCCGCTGCCCAGCGGGCCATCTGTTCGGCTGCCGGCAGGAGTTTCGCGCCCCAGTCGGTCAGCTCGGCCCCCTGTTTTCCGCGGGTGAAGAGTTGGCACCCGAGGCGGCCTTCGAGCCCGGCGATCCGCCGGGAGACCGTCGGCTGGCCGACACCCAGAAGATGGGCCGCCGCGCTGAAGCTCCGGCTTTCGGCCACGGCGAGAAAGGTCTCGGCGTCCTCCCATGATGTATGCATTTACGTATTATAACATGCACTGAATCACTATTTCAATACATACAAGAATCATCGATGATCGCTTCGAACCCAGGGCGAAGGGGCCGGCCCGGCCGGCCCGAAGATCCCGAAGAATCAGGAGGCGCATCATGCGATCCCTTGGAAACCATCGTCTGCTCTCGTTCCTTCCCTCGCTTCTCTGGCTCGCCTGTCTGGCCTGTGCCGCGAGCCACCATTCCACCCGGACCGCCTCCCTCGGCGAGGCGCGCGCTTCGCACGATCTCCTCGCGGTCGTGGCGGAGCCGGGTCCCGTCGAGGTCGAAACCGTGAAGGCAGCCGACTGGGTCGTCGCGCGGAGCGGTCTCATCAACCTCGACCATCCCCGCGCCCGGGCGGCGGGACTCGTCGACGGGGACGAGCCGATCTCGATCTTCTTCCACGTCCTGCGTCATCCCCGCTTCGGCCTGTTCATCGTCGATTCGGGAATCCATCGCGGCTTCCTCGATCCCGATCGTGACGATCGCGTCGGTTGGCTCGTCGGCTCCGTCATGCGCACCTCGGAACTCGAGATCGAGACGACGACGGCCGATTGGCTGGCGGCCCAGGGCGAACCCCTCGCGGGCGTGTTCCTCACGCATCTGCATCTCGACCACGTGATGGGTCTGCCCGATCTTCCCGGATCGACACCGGTCTATGTCGGTCCCGGAGAGCCCGAGGCGGCGCGTTTTCTCCACCTCTTCACCCGGGGCACGATCGACGCGATGCTCGGCGAGCAGGGCGCGCTTCGGGAGTGGCCCTTCACGGCGGATCCCGATGGGCGTTTCGCTGGGGTCATCGATGTCTTCGGCGATGCCAGCGTCTGGGCGATCCACGTTCCGGGCCATACGCCCGGCAGCACGGCCTTCCTGGTCCGGACGCCGACGGGGCCGATCCTGCTGACGGGCGATGCCTCCCACACGCGATGGGGCTGGGAGAACGGCGTGGAACCGGGCAGCT
>DRKE01000229.1 GCA_011051925.1 Deltaproteobacteria bacterium | reverse complement strand
GGTCTTTCACGAGGACGTGACGACGGAATCCCTGCCCCTCGTGATCGATCTCGAGGCCGAACGGTTCGCGAATCTCGACATTTCGGAAGAAACCCTCGAGAGCGAGCGGGAGGTCGTGCTCGAAGAGCGCCGGTTGCGGACGGAGGACAGCCCGGACGGACGGGGATTCGAGGCCCTGGCGGCGACAGTCTGGCAGGCTCATCCCTACCGCTGGCCCACGATCGGTTGGCGGAGCGACGTCGAGAACGTCACGGTCGCCGCCTGTCGGGCGTTCTTCGATACCTACTATGCCGCCAACAATCTGACCGTCGTGATCGTCGGCGACTTCGAAACGGAGCCGACGCTCGCGCGGATTCGCAGGACCTTCGGTCGCCTCCGCGAGGCAGAGGAGATCCCCCGCAATCCGACGACCGTGATCGAACAGAGGGGCGAGCGTCGTGCGGACGTGCTCTTCGACGTACAGATCCCGCTTCTCTACGCGGGTTGGCATACACCGCGATCGGGTCATCCAGACGGCGAAGCGCTCGATCTCGCCAGCCAGATCCTCTCGGGAGGGCGCTCGAGCCGGCTCTACCGATCGCTCGTCTATGACGAAGAGAGCGCGCTCTACGCCTATGGGGGGTACATGGAATTCGCGGACGCCGGCATGTTCTATTCGATTGCCGGTGCCCGGCCCGGGGTGCCGATCGAGAAGGTCGAATCCCTGTTCATGGGGGAGATCGAACGCGTGGCGAAAGACGGCGTGACCCCGGAAGAGGTCGCTCGTGCGAAACGGCAGATGGAGGTCGGTCTCGTGACGGGATCGTCGACGAACCATGCTCTCGCCAGCCGGATCGGTCGTGAGATCGTCACCTTCGGACGGGTTCGACCGCTGCGCGAACGGATCGAGGCGATCCGCGCGGTGGGCGCGGACGACATCCAGCGCGTGGTGCGCAAATACCTGCGTCCCGAAACCAGGACGGTGATCCATGTGGTCGCCCCCGATCCTGTCGGGACGGAGCAAGGCTCATGACCGGGTCCATCCGACGCCTCGGTCCACTCGTGTGCCTCGTCCTGATCGGGGGGTGCGCGATCCTGCCATCCCGTCCCGCGTGGGAGATTCCGCCGCCCCCGCCGGTCGAGAAGCCGATCGTTCCCCACGGCGATCTCCACAGGGAGACCCTTCCGAACGGAATGAAGTTGATCGTTCTCGAAGACGATCGCCTGCCCCGGATCTCGCTGGGAATCACGCTGCGTCGGGGCGCGGGGAGCGTCGATCCGGAGCTCGCCGGCGTCGCGGAGGTCGCGACCGAAGTCATGCAGCGTGGCGCGGGCGATCGGGATGCCCTCGCCCTGGCACGGGTCGTCGAGGATGCCGGTGCGTCGCTTTCCGTCTCGGCGGGCTGGGATACGACGGGTATTTCGATCGGTGGCCTGTCCGAGGATGTCGGACTCTTCTTCGACATCCTCGAAGACGTCGCCCTGCGGCCGCGTTTCGATCCGGTGGAGTTCGAGAAGGCCCGGGCGGAACAGCAGGCGTCCGTCGTGGCGGCGCAGGATGATCCCGCCACCCTGATTCGCTGGCATGCGCTGCGAACGCTCTATCCGGGCCATCGCTATGGCCTGCCCAGGGCAGGAACCGCCGAGACGATCCAGCGGATCAGCCTCGAAGACGCGCGCGCCTACTGGGAAGACCGCTTCGTTCCCGAGAACGCGATCTTCTGGGCGGTGGGGGATTTCCGGGCCGCGGAATTGATGGCCGAAGCCCGTCGACGTTTCGGTCGTCTGCCCTCGAGGCCGGTCGTCGCGAACACGCCGCCCGTCCCTCCGAAGACGCCCGTTTCGCGCCGTGTCGTCGTCGTCGACAAGCCCGATCTCGTCCAGGCCCGCATCATCGTCGCCCACGAGGGGATCGCCCGGACGGAGCCGACGCGGATCGCCGTCGGGATCATGAACGATGCGCTCGGCGGCAGCGGATTCTCCTCGCGCCTGATGAAGCGCGTGCGTTCGGACGCGGGCCTCACGTATGGGATCGGCTCGGGATTCTCGATGCGAAGCCAGCCGGGACCCTTCTCGATCTCGACCTTCACGCGGGTGCCGAAGGTCGCGGAGGTGCTCGATCTCGTTCTCGAGGAGGTCGAGGCGATCCGAAGCGATCGTCCCGTCACGCGTGAGGAACTCGAGAAGTTCATCAGCTACAACGTCGGTCGCTTCGGGCTTTCGCTCGAAACATCGGACGCCGTTCTGTCGTCGCTCGTCGATCTCGACGTCTTCGATCTGCCCGAGGATTCCCTCGATACCTACCGGAGCCGGGTCCGCGCGGTGACCCTCGAGGATGTCACCCGCGCCGCGCGGGATCGGCTGCATCCCGATCGGACCGCGATCATCGTCCTCGGCCCCGCGGAAGCGCTCGTCCCGCAGCTCGAAACATTCGGAGAGATCGAGATCCGCGAACCCTAGCGGCCGAAGATGTCGAGGATGTCGCTGCCACGGACATAACGTGAGGGATGGATCGCCTCGGCCAACTCGTCGAGACTGATGCCGTCCGGGCGGATCCACTCGAGCCACGCCCGTTGGATCCGGCGGTATTCCCCCGGCGAGAGCCCCAGTCGCCGGTGGTACCGGAAGAGCTGGTCCAGCGCGTCGAGGGTCCGATACGCATCGAGAAGCGTGCTCGGGCGGTTCTTCACGAAGCGCCGGAGTTCGAACCCGACGACACGGCGAGCGCGCGTGTTCGCGAGATAGGCATCCAGCGCGGATTGCAGGATCTCGCGAACCTCCGGTGCCCGCTCACCCTCGACGCCGAAGAGTTCCTCGTAGAGAGCGATGGCGGCATCTGCATCCTGGGGATCGAGGCGCGCCCGGGTGATCGCCGCGATGTCCTCGTCCCGGGGCAGGTCGAGATCGTCGATGATGGCCGCTCCCTCGAGCCTCGCACGAATGACCTCTGCGGGCGTCTCGCGTGCGTACACGGCGAGTTCGATCAGGCGTTCCGGATTCCGGATGACCCGGGGCTCGGGAATCGCGCGAGAGGGCGTGGGCGCTTTCGTCGGACCGAAGGCACCCGAGAGGTCGGAGCGGGAGGCCCCGGTCGGCCGCAGGGCGGGAACGCGCGCCGCCAGATCCCCCGTCGTGGTGGCGAATCGGAAAGCGCCCGCGTCGAGCGGGCGCCCGCTCGACGCGATCTCGAAGACGGGAAAGCGGTCGAGGAAACGCGGCGAGCCCGGAATGTCGAAGGGATCCGGGAGTCCGAAACGGAACGAGCGGCCCGAGCCGATCGGGATCGGCACGACGCTTCCGAAATCGATCGAGTTCGCCAGGATCGAAGGACCCGCATCCTGCTGTGTCTCACCGAGGCGGTCGAGGACGACTCCCGAACGCCGTCGCATCAATCCGATCTCCCCGGCGATGACCCGAAGATCGATCGCTGCGACGTCGCCGAGAACCGCGATTCCGCTACCGACATCGACCGTGGAAGTGCCCGGAAGCGGTGCCCCGGCCGGCGGGGATCCTGCGACTGCGAGCTTTTCTCCCGGAGCCATCAGGAAATTGCCGGTGCTGCTGTTGAAGCTGAGCTGGCCGTTCGGCTTCGCGATGCTGGCGAAGGGAACGCTCGAGGTCCTTCCGAGTGCAAGCGTTCGAAGGGCCATGTCGATTCCGGTCAGGCTCGTCAGTCCGGTCAGACCGGCTCCGATCTCGGTCATCCGGTCGCCCTGGCCGAAATCGTGTGCCGCGAAGAGGATGTCTCCGCGAACGAAGACCGCCTGATCCGAGGCGACGGGCGTCTCGGCGACACCGTCGCCGTCCATGTCCGCCCGGCGACCGAACTGGACATTCGGGGTTCGATCCGACACGCCATCGTCGAAGACGACGAAGAACCGGTCGAGCGGGTCGGTGGCCGTTCCGATGTTGCCCTCGAAGCTCGAATCGCCCGCGGTCGCGACCAGGAGCCCCGCGTCCGGGGTTCCGTTCTGGCTGACGTCACCCGTGAAGCGGATGTCCCGGCCCCGCGTCGAAAGGGTCGTTTCGAGAACGAGGGCACCATCGAATCGCTGGTCTCCGCTCGTCTCGATCGTCAAGGGGGCGGGCTGGGACGCGATCGTGAAGGGTCGGATCGTGATGGTGCCGTCCCCGATCCCGTCCGCGTCGCCATCGCCCGTCGTGATGTCGAGCGAAGCCAGCTGCAAGGCCGCGAAATCGAGTCCGTCGTAACCGGGCGTCAGATCGTTGAGAACGATCTCCACGTCGCCCGCGGAATCGAGGATCAAGTTGCTGAAGCTGACGCGCCTTCGGAGATGATCGTCGAAGGTGAGGATCGAGCCGGGCCCGCCGGTCGTTCGGAGTTCGATGTCGAGGTCGGCGAGGCTCTGGCGCTGGACCAGGTCTCCGACGGCGTCGCGCGTCCGGTACTGCCCCGGTCTTGGCAGCTCGGTCTGGAGGAAATCCGCGACCTGATGGATCCGGACGATCGGACGCTCGAGGGCGTCCGGATCGGATCGCAGTCGTGCGAACGCCTCCGCCGTGGCGCCCTGGTTGGCGAAGACGTCACCCACGAGTTCGAGCTTGTCGGTCGCCAGGTCGATCGAGGTGCCGGGATCGAGGGTCTCGAAGGTGATGTCGTTCGACTCGAGCCGGACCCGGACATCGAAATCCGCGAAGGGCGTGGCGCTGACGGCCTGGTCGGGAACGCGCACGCGGATGGTTCCGTCGGGCCCCGTTCGACCGATCAGGGTTCCGACTTCATCCTTCAGCAGATCCAGTCGGTCGAGACCGAGATCCCCCTGGACGACGGCAAGATCGAGGGTCTCCCACTTTTCGGTGCCCGATCCGGCCTGCAGGGCAGCGAGAAAATCACCTGCGGAACCGGGAATCGTCGAATCGAGGCTCGCGTTCTGCTGGATCGAAAGGATCGAGTCCTCCAGGTCGCCGGTTCGCGTGATCTCATCGAGACCCGAGAGATCGATCCGGGGGAGATCGGCGTCGGGAATCTCGTCGCGTTCCCCGTCACCGTCTTCGTCGGGCCGGTCGAGCTTGAAGACCGGTCCCGCCGTCAGCGTGATCTCGTGGGCTCGCAACGCCGTGGTGGCGGCACCCGTCTGGAAGATGAGGGACCCGAAGTCCGTTCCGGGATCGTCGACCAGGAAGGGAAGCGCGGCCGCATTCAGCGTGAGGCTCGTCGCGGCGTTGATCACGGTTCCCGCCTGGATCACGATCGAGGATTCCGTGAGTGCAGACAGGCTGTCGAGATCATAGTCGATCGGAACCGCAGCCTGGCTGAGGTCGAGAAAGATGCCCCCATCGCTGGGAAGCGTGCCGAGACCGCGGAGATTGAGGGCGCTGCCATTGACGTTCTCGGGTTCGACCCGAACGGGTGAGAGCGAACTCCGGATCGAGTAGGTCGTCGCGATGGCGCTGCCCTCTTCGTCATCCGAGATCGTCCGCGCGAAACGTCCGGAGATCGAGTCCCGCTTCGGCAGCGTTGCCGCCGTCGCCATCCCGTCCTGCTCGATGGTCAAGACGGTCGGGCTGCGCCCGGCGTCGAGATCGAACTGGCCCGGTGTGCCGGGATCGACCGAAAGGGCGCTCAGGTTCTGCGTCGTCGCGATCCGGGCATCCCGATCGAAGGCTTCGATGAGAAGCGATTCGCCATCGAAATCCGCATCGACCCCCGTGAGCGGATTGGTGTCCCCGGTCTGGGCGCCCGCGAGCACGACGGCATCATCGGGATCGGCCGCATCCGGATCGGGGTTCGGGACCGCAGCACGCAGGGTGAGGTTGTTCGCACGCAGGCGCAGGCGGAGATTGGGGGTCGGTGTCAGGACGAGGTCGTCGCCGTCGGTCTGGGAAAGGATGATCGCGTCGGCTTCGAGAACGAGTCGACCGGCATCGTCCGCCAGGTCGAGGGGCAGACTGGAAACCTCGAAATCCTCGAGTTCGAGAAGGCCGACATCCGTTCGCACGGCCAATACGTCCGGCAGGCCACCCGTTCCGAGGAACTGGGACGTATCGGGCAGGTCGGCGACGTCGAGGAGCGAGTCCGTCTGGAAGACGAAGGTCTGGGGATCGCCCGCGGTATTCGTCAGGTCGAATTCGGCGTTTCGGGTGTCGATCGTCGACCCGGTCTGGCCGTCGAGGGCGGCTCCGTCGCCGACGACGAGGTTGATCCGCGGCGCTTTCACGACGACCGAGCTCTGGTTGCCGCGGTTGAAGCTCAGTCTTCCGCTCCCCCCCAGGCCGGCGCGAAGGGTGATCTCCTCGCCGGCGACCATGCCGGTCCGGTTGAAGGCGTTGGCCAGCGTCTGGGTGAAGACGAAATCGCCGACCCCTCCGAGCTCGACGCGTTTGCCGAGGAAGATGAATTCGTCCGACACGTCCACGGCGGGAACCGACGTGGAGTCGAGGCCGACGAGGGAAAGGGTGGCGTTGCGGAACCGGACGGCTTCGTTCGTACCCACGACGTCGTCGTCGAGATCGATCTGCCCCTTGTCGGAGCGCACGCCGTAGCGGATGTCGTTTTCGGGGTCCGGGGAGATCCGGAACCCCGTCGCGTCCGTCAATCCGAACTGGGCGAGGTCGGGAAGATCGGTCTGTGCGTCGACGTCGGCGTCCTGTCGATAGGAGAAGGAGGTCGCGGTCGAGTTGGCGTCGCCGAAGACGCCGCCCATCGCATCGCGGATCGTCACGTTCGTCTGGAGCCCCGTGATGCGCGAGAGCGTGCTCGTGCTCGTGTTTTCCGACAGGGCACCCCCTCCGGCCCGTAGTTCGAGATCGTCCGCCGAGAGGCTCGTCCCGCTCGAAAAGGCGAGATCGCCGAAACCGCTGGCACCCGCGAGCAGGGCGAGCCGGTCGTCGGCGAGGAGGGCCAGTCCCGCGTCGAAGGACAGGGATCCGCGCCCGGCCGCGCCGC
Source organism: Deltaproteobacteria bacterium (assembly GCA_011051925.1). GTDB lineage: Bacteria > Myxococcota_A > UBA9160 > UBA9160 > UBA4427 > UBA4427. The sequence continues at coordinate 1,956 of DRKE01000229.1, read as the reverse complement.
TCACTCCGGTGCGACGGCCTGCTTCAAAGACGAGTTCGGTGGGCGTTCCGACGCTGTCGACGACCCGCTGTGTGATCGAGAAGTCGCCGGGCGTCGAGACCGTCAGGCTCTCGACATCGAAAGCACTCGTGCCGCCCTGGCCGAGCGCCTGCGTGTCGCCGAAAACGACCGAGTTCGGAGAGGGAACGGTCGCGGGGTCGGGCGCCGGCGACGTGGGCGCATCGGGCAGCAGCAGGCCACCCCTCAAGACGACGGTACTCTTGCCCGCGTCGTTGTTGAGCGCCGCGGCGTCCTCGATCCGGAGCACGCCGTCCGATGACTCGAGGGTCGTTCGCATCGTCCGTCCGGCCCCGATCGTTGCCGTGTCGAAAGCGCCCCCGAGATCGAGTTCGCCGTCGATGGTGGCTGCGGCGTTCGTGATCGTCAGATCCCCGTCCTGCCGGATCTCGATCTCCTCGGGGCGGTTGGTCCCCGCTGCGTTCCGCAGCTGCAATCCGTCATAGGCAGCCCGGGTCGACCGCTCCAGGGCGAAGGAGGTGGGTGCGGCGCTCGTTCCGAGATCCTGGGAGAAGAGATCCGGACTCGGCGACGTGCCGTCACCGACGGCGAGCGTGATGCGGTCTCCTCGCAGTCGGACTCCGTCGGCGGCGCTCTGTCCTGCCCCATTGGCACCGCCGAAGGTCAATCGGGTTTCACTGTCCGGCTGCTCGGCCGCGTCGAGTTCGGTCGGTCGGGAGGCGGCTGCAATGCGGATCGTTTCGGCGGTGACGGCGGTATTCCGCTCGAGAGTCACGCTTCGATCGCCCGTGATGTCGATCTCGCCGCTTTCCACGTTGACCGTCTCGTTGGTGATTCCGTCCGCCGCGAGGACCGTCTGGGCGGGGACCACCGGCAGCGCGGCGGTCGAAGAACCGCTGGCCGTCAGGGCGACGGCCAGCCCCGCCCCATCCGAGGTGGTGACCTCGCGGGATTGGATCCGCAGACCTGCCGTCGAGATCGTCGTCGCGCTCGACGTACCGATCCGGACGGAGCTCGACCCGAAGAGGGGTTCGGTGGAATTCACGGCGGCCGAGTCGAGCGCGACGATCTGGACGAGTCCGTTCTCCGTCGTATCCGAGATCTGTGTCGTGTCGAAGGTGCCGTCGAGCCGGATGGATCGGGTCCGTTCGCTCCCGATCGAGAGCGTGCCGCCTGAAGTCGTGACACTCCCGTCGATCGTGATGCCGCCGCCTTCATCGAGTCCGGGATTCACGAAGGACACGACCACGTCGTTCGTGTCCCCGTCCGGGTCGACGTGATTGGCCGTGATCGAGACGTCGCCGCCGGCGGAGTCGATCGAGCCCGAGCTGATGTCGACATTGCCGGCAGAGAGTGTTTCGAGTCCGGCAGGTGTATTCCCGGCGACGAGACCGATGTCTCCTCCACCCGAGAGCAGCTGCCCCGTGACCGTCAGCTGTCCGGTCACGACGGAGAGCGGGTCCTTGCCGGCTTGACGCGTGCGGACGTTCAGGGAATGGGCGTTCATCGTGATGACGCCGCCGGGGTCGTTTCCATCCCGGGTGTCGATCGTGCCTGCGATCTCGATCCGGGGTGCCGGCGTCGCGGGATCGACGGTCGGGTCGCTGGGACTGCGGATCAGGGTCAGGGCGCCGCCATCGGGATCGACGGTTCCCGAGCGGATATCGACCCGTCCCCCTTCCGTCTCGATCGTGTTGCCGGTCTGCTGGACGACCGACGCACCGGACAGGAAGACGTCGCCCCCCCCTGTCCGGATGTCCGCATTGATCGCGATGTCACCCTCGAGGAGATCGCGATCCCAGTTGCGGTCCGATTCCGTCTGGCTCGCGTCATTCGCGCGAAGCTCGACGCCGAGCGCGAGATTCGTGCGGCCCGCGGTCGGTACGACGACGATGTCCTGTTCGACGTTGATGTTCCGGGCCGCGAGCAGGGTCAGGC
>DRKE01000228.1 GCA_011051925.1 Deltaproteobacteria bacterium | reverse complement strand
GGCGCGCCGGGAAGCGCCCGCCAGTCGTCGGGAACTTCATCCCGCCAGAACAACACGACGTTCATCAGGGGTTGGCCATCCGTGATGACGACGAAGCGGTCCTCGCTTCCGAAGCCCATCAGGCTCGGGGTCGCCCCCGATCCGTGGCCCCATCCGTTCAGATAGCGTGCCGTCCATGCGCCCTCCGCCGGGTCCGTCGAGATCCGATCCCCCGTCCAGACCAGTTTGTGCATGTGGTCCTGGGAGACGACGTAGATCCCGCCGTCCCGATCGATCGCGACCCCATTCCGGATCCAGCCGTATCCGGTCGAACGGGTCGCCTTGTCCTCGGCACCCTCGCTATGCCGCATCCGGGTGACTCGCGTCTCCTTCAGGTCCCGCGAGACGGCGACGACATGGCCGTGTTCCGTCGGCACGATCAGCCAGCCGTCGAAGGTCATGTTCATCCCGACGGTCAGGCCCGTGACCTCGTCGGGCAGCCGGATGCTCGCCCTCTTCACGATCGGAGAGCCGGGGTCCGCGGGATCGGCGTCTCCATAGGCGGTGATCGTGCCGTCCTTGTCCGCGACGAAATAGTTGTTGTCCCGATCGAGGAGCGTGTACACGCTCGAAAGGTCGCGCAGCTTTCCCACGTCCTTGAAGGCGCGCCAGATCGCGAAGAAGCCCTGGTTCGAAGCGTCGAAGGCGCCGATCGAGGCGTCGGCCTCCTCTTCCGTCCAGCGCCGAGCACCTTCCACCCAGTAGGTCGCCAGGATCTCGAAGGTGTCGAAATCGACCTTGACGATCCGATCGACGCCGTTGCTCCAGATGACCCGTCGTCCATCCGGATAGGGGCTCGACGTGTAGGCCCCGAACTGGCCGGGCCCCGTCGCGGCGTACTGGATCGCCGACGGGTCGAGAACGCGTCCCGGATCGTCGGGGCCGGGCACGGACAGGGCATCCTGCTGCCCGGCATCCCCATGACCGAGCGGATAGACGGAATCGGCGAGATAGGGGTTCCGCGGCGGCAGCTCGGCCGCCATCGAAGGCAGGGACCATGAAAGAAGGACGAGGAGAGCCGGTCCGACCACGCGCAGTCGGGCCATCTAGCGATCCTCCTTCGTGAACTCGATTTCCATTCGTGTACACGAGCGAACGAGCGCATGGGGTTCCACGACCGGACCCGCATCCGCGAAACGCAGGTCGGGCATTCGCCGAAGGATCTCGCGCAACGCGACGCGAAGCTCCATGCGGGCGAGGTTCGCCCCCATGCAGTAGTGGTGACCGATCCCGAAAGCGAGATGATCGGGTCGCCGATCGATCCGGATCTCGTCGGGCCGATCGAAGACTTCCTCGTCGCGATTGGCCGACGGATAGAGCATCAGGACCTTCTCTCCTTCCCGGATGGCCTGCCCACGGAGTTCCGTATCCCGGGTCGCGGTACGGGCAAAGGCATGAACCGGCGAGACATGGCGGAGCAGCTCCTCGACCGCGTCCGGAATCAGTTCGGGCTTCGCGACCAGCCTGTCCCGGATCCCGGGATTCCGGATCAACATCTCGACGGCCCCCGAAAGAGCGTTCCGCGTCGTTTCGTTTCCAGCGACCATCAGCGTCACGAGCACCATCACGAGTTCGTCATTGGCCAGCTCGAGGAATTCTTCCCGATCCATGCCCACCGCCGCCGCATCGGGATCCAGATCGAAGCGGGCGATCAATCCCTCGTCATCGGCGGCCACCAGGCTGCTGATCAGGTCCTCCTGCGGTTCGCGACGACGCGCTTCGATGATCTCCTTGATGTAGACGGAGTACTCGAGGGCCGCCCTGCCGGCCCGCGCCATGATCTCTTCATCGTCATAGTGCCCGTCGGCGCGCATCATCGCGTCGGACCACGCGTGGAAGCGTCGGTGATCCCGGTTCGGGATTCCGATCATTTCCGCGATCAGGATCAGGGGCAGGGGCACTGCGATCGCCTCGACGAAATCGCAATGGCCGATTCCCGCGACCGCATCGATCGCATCCCGCGTGATCGCCTCGAATTTCTCCTCGAGCAGCTTCACCCGACGTGGCGTGAATCCGCGATTGACGGCATGACGCAACCGACAATGCTTCGGGTCGTCTTCGTCGATCAGTGCCTGACGGACGGGAATCCCGGGCCGGATCCCCTGCCCGGAGCAGAAGGTCTCGGGATCCTTCGAAATCCCGACGATGTCCTCGTATTTCGACACGACCCACAGATCGCTCTTCTGGGCCCGGTAGACCGGTGCATGCTGCCGAAGCCAGCGCATCCGATCATGTGCCCCTTCACCCCATGCCGAAGCGTCCAGATAGTCGACATCGACGTCGTCCACGGTCATTCCAACCTCGTTTCCCCGGTCCCGCTCCGCCTTGCAGGGCGCTCGATCGCGGATCTATTCTGCGTTGGGCCCCGACCGGGGCGATTGATGCGTTTTTCATCAATTCGGTCGGTAGAATGACGCCACGCCAGGCCAACAGGACAGAATGCCCCCGTGCCCCAGGACACCCTCAGCAAGCGCGAGCGGGAAGTACTCGCGGAACTCCGGAACGGAGGGCGCGTGCCCACGATCGCCCGCACCCTCTCGATCAGTCCAACGACCGTGCGCAACCACCTCCAGCGGATCTTCTGGAAACTGGGCGTCCATTCCCAGTCCGAGCTCGTCGAGCACGTGCGCGCCCACCCGGAGATCCTCGCGGATGCCGATGCCGAAGCGCGCTACTGGCAGGCGAACGAACGACTCGCCGCCGAGATCGAAGAGATCATCGGGCAGCGCTGGGGACCGGGCGTCTTCCACGAGGTCGTGCGGCGCGCCCTGCCCCTCGGCCCCGAAGGCCGTGAAGAATGGCTGGCCCGACTGGCGATCTGGTCCCGGGGCGACAGCCCCGACTCCGAGATCGCTCGCAAGCGGGCGCGAGAGATGGAGACCTGGCGCAACCAGGCCGAGGAGCGGATCCTGAAGGCCCAGGGCGAGGGCTGGATCCGGACCGACATCGAGCCCGGGGAGACCCTCGAACAGCTCTTCTCCCTGATGGTCGGCGTCGCCTTCCAGCTGATCGGCGCGGAGCCGGACCCGCGCCGCAAGGATGCGCAGATCCGGGTCGTCGAGGCCTTTCTCGACGACCTGATCATCGAAGGATCCATGACCCGGTCGCCGGAGGGAACCGGATCGGCCTGAGATCCGTCCAACCCTTCTCGAGGCCCGGACGACATGCGGCGGCGAGGTGGCCGTCCATCCTCCCCGCGAAGCCGTCCCGTTCTCGCCCGCGACGACCCGGGCTATCCTCGAAGCGGGTGGGCGGGCCCGAACGGCCACCGCGAATCGACAGCGAATCGACAGGAAGAATCCCCATGAAGCGCATCCTACTCTTCGTCATCACGAACATCGCCATCCTCGTGGTGATCAGCGTCCTCTTCTCCGTGTTCGGGATCGGTCGCGTGCTCGATGCGGAGGGGATCGACCTCGATCTCGGCGCGCTCCTGGCCTATTCCGCGGTGATCGGATTCGCGGGTTCCTTCGTCTCGCTTGCCCTTTCGAAACCGATGGCCAAATGGCAGACGGGCGCCCAGGTGATCCGTGAGGCGAGGGATCCGGACTCCCAATGGCTGCTCTCCCGGGTACGGGCCCATGCCGAAGCCGCAGGAATCGCGATGCCCGAAGTCGCCATCTTCCCGGCCGATGCGCCGAACGCGTTCGCGACGGGCATGCGCAAGAATGCCGCGCTGGTCGCCGTCAGCTCGGGTCTTCTCCAGACGATGCGGAAGAACGAGATCGACGCGGTCCTCGGCCACGAGATCACGCATGTCGCCAATGGCGACATGGTCACCCTGGCCCTCATCCAGGGCGTCGTGAATACCTTCGTCATCTTCCTGTCCCGGATCGTCGGCCATTTCGTCGATCGGGTGATCCTGAAGAACGAACGCGGCCACGGGCTCGGCTATGTCGTCGCGTCGATCGCAGCCCAGATCCTCTTCGGCATCCTCGCCTCGATGATCGTCTGCTGGTTCTCCCGGCTCCGCGAGTTCCGGGCCGACGCGGGGGGCGCCCGTCTCGCCGGGAGCGAGAACATGATCGCTGCGCTCGAAGCCCTGAAGAGCGGTACGGCCGAATTGCCCGACGCCATGGCCGCCTTCGGGATCCAGGGCGGCCGGATGGCAGCCCTCTTCGCGACCCATCCCCCGCTCGACGCCCGGATCGCGGCGCTCCGCGGCCGGGGCGCTTGAACGGTCCGCCGGAAGGGGAGCCGCTGATCGCAAGGACGCGCGAGACGACGGCGGCGAGACCGGACGCACGAGCCACCCGGACGCCCGTGATCAAGATCCTGGGCGAGCGCAACAGCGGCACGACCTACCTCGATCGGCTTCTCCGCCGGAATCTCCGCGTCCGAATCCTTCCGGGCGTCCTCCCGAAGCCGATTGAACGGCTCTTCCCCACGTCCGAGCGCGTACGCGACCTCTATTTTCGAGCGACGCGACGACACAATCTGGGCTGGAAACATGCCGCGGCCCCGCGGCCCGGAGAGCTCGCAGACGCGGCCATCGATCCCTCGGAGATCCTCTTCCTCGTCCTCACGAAGAATCCCTATTCCTGGCTGCTCTCCCTCCATCGACGCCCCTACCATGCGAAGCAGCGCCATCGGGACTTCGACGTCTTCCTGAAGAGCCCGTGGCCGACCCTGGGGCGCGAGAATGCACGCACGTCCTTTGAAACCCCGATCGATCTCTGGAACGCGAAGAACGCGAGCTATCTGGATCTGGCGGCCGGCGCAGAAGTGCTCGCCTTGCGGTACGAGGACCTGCTCCGGAATCCCTTCGGCATCCTGGACCGGCTGGTCCGGACACATCGATTCGAGGCGCGTCGATCCCCCTTCGAGAACATCGAAGAGGCGGCGAAACCGGGGGATCGCGATCGACGTTCCAGCGACTACCGCGACTACTATCTCGGAGAGCGCTGGAAACAGGAGCTCTCGCCGTCGAGCCTCGCCTGGATCAACAGTCGCCTCGACCAGGACCTGATGGAACGACTCGGCTATCCCCTCATCGACCCTGCCGCGCCCGAAGCACCTCGGAATCCCTGATCGACTTCGAGGCGGAAATCGCCGAGAGCTGTTTCCCGAATTCCGATGGGTCGTTCGTCGGCAACCGACAGACCCGGTTCTCGCAGACATAGACGGTCGGTCGGCCGCCGATGGCCTTCTTCCCCTCGACGATCGGGAGGATCTTCGCGAGCGCCTCGATCGGAGCGCCCTCACGCGTCCGGATGAGGACCCGATTCGGGACGAACTGCCTTCGCAGGCGCCGGAGCATCGGCTCCGGGTCGCTTCCGCTCGCCGGCTCGACGATCACGATCTCGCGCAGCCCTGCCATGCGATCGGAAAGACCCGCGAGCAGGGTCGCTGAACTCATCGGTGCCCGCTCGAGGACGCCCGCGAATGCCGTGTGAAGTCGCTCGAGGCGCATGTCGAATCGGTCGTCACCGGTCAACGCGGCCAGACGCGACAGATTCGAAGCGGCGACCGCATTTCCACTCGGAATCGCCCCGTCCGCGAGCGGCTTCTCCCGGAGCAGCAGGACTTCTGCATCATCCGCGGTCTGGTAGTAGCCGCCCTTCTCCGCGTCGCCATGGTGTTCGTCCTGCACTGCCTGGAAGCGCAATGCCGCTTCGATCCAGCGCGGCTCGCCCGTCGCCTCGTAGAGGTCGATCAGGCCGGCGATCAGGAAGGCATGGTCCTCCAGGAAGGCAGGCCCGTCCGCATGACCATCGAGGGAGACCCGCACGAGCCGGCCCTTCCGGACCATCGACCCGAGAATGAAGTCGGCCGCTCGGGCCGCAGCCTCGACATAACGCGGCTCGGCCAGGCCGAATCCTGCCCGGGCCAGCGCGGAGATCATCAGCCCGTTCCATCCCACCAGGATCTTGTCATCACGCAGAGGTCGCGGACGCTCCGATCTCGCCCGGAACATCTTCTCCCGCGCGGCCGCGAGACGCAGGTCGAACGCTTCGAGGCCGAGCCCGAGTTCCGTCGCCACGGTTTCCCGATCCCGCCAGACATGCAACACGCTCCGGCCCTCGACGGGCCCCCGCTCGACGATGCCGTACCAGGCGATCGGAACCCGTGCGGCTTCGGCGCCGAGCACGGTTTCGACCTCTCCCGGTGTCCACGTGAAGAAGAAGCCTTCTTCCGGCTCGCCACCCGGTCCCGGACTGTCGGCATCCGTCGCCGAATAGAAGCCCCCCTCCGGATCCGTCATCTCCCGCAGGACCTGGTCGAGCGTCGCTCGCAGGACCCGCTCGTGGGCCGGATCTCCGGTCGCCTGGAACGCCTCGAGATAGGCGACGGCGATCAGCGCATTGTCGTAGAGCATCTTCTCGAAATGCGGGACCAACCAGCGCCGATCCGTCGAATAGCGATGGAATCCGCCGCCGAGCTGATCGTGGATCCCCCCCGCAGCCATCCGATCGAGCGTCAAGCGCGCCAGCATCAGCGCGTCTTCATCTCCCCTTCTCCGCCACTCGCGCAGGAGCAGGCCGATCGGAAGCGAAGCGGGAAACTTCGTGCCCTGCCCCAGGCCGCCCCATTCCCGATCCGCCGCGCGCTCGTAGGCGGCCATCGCCGCCGAGAGGAGGGCCCCATCCAAAGGCCGACCCGGGCGGGTCTGGCTTCCTTCGAGTCGTCTCTCGAGATGGGCCGCGACCGCGGCAGCATCGTCCTCGATCTCTTCCCGATTCGATCGATAGGCGGCCGCCACCTGCTTCAAGAGCCTCGCGAAGCCCGGACGTCCCCCTCGATCCCGGGGAGGGAAATAGGTTCCGCCGAAGAAGGGCTTGCCGTCGGGCGTCACGAACATGTTGAGAGGCCAGCCACCACTCTCCCCCATGGCATGGATCGCGCCCATGTAGATCGCATCGACATCGGGTCGGACTTCCCGATCGACCTTGATCGGAATGAAATAGGCGTTCAGGATCTTCGCCGTCTCGATCGACTCGAAGGATTCCTCTTCCATCACGTGGCACCAATGACAGGTGGAATAGCCGATGCTCACCAGCAGTGGTCGGTCGAGCCTGCGCGCCGTGGCGAAGGCCTCTTCGCCCCACGGATACCAGTTGACCGGATTGTGCGCGTGTTGATGGAGATAGGGACTCTTCTCGAGCAGGAGTCGGTTCGTGAAGAGGGGCATGCCGTCGGCGCGAAGATGTCGCGTCCGGGGACGGGTCGTCCCCTTCCGAGCGAGAAGCGCCTTCTCGAGGCGGGCGCGGAGCGCGGGTGGGAAGGGCGGAGCGGAAGGAAGGGCTTCGGGCACGGGACTCGCCATCCCCGGCGAGGCGTTCGAGGCGGCCGGCGGCGACGGGAATGCGGCCAGGATCGCGATCGAAAGCGCGAGACGCAGCAGGATCATGGACGGCAGGCGGACCACGATCGGGAACCAGAGAGCCCGGCCGATCCCGACCGGGCTCTCCCATTTCCATTCGATCCGGCTCGACGCAACCTAGCGGGAACGGAGCGCGTCGCGGATCTCGGTCAGCAGGATCTCTTCCTTCGAGGGCTCCGGCGGCGCTTCCGGTGCCGGCTCTTCCTCCTTCTGCTTCATCGCCGCGTTCATCGCCTTCACGACCATGAAGATCGCGAACGCGATGATCAGGAAGTCGAGCACGGTATTGATGAAGACACCGTATTTGATCGCGACTTCATCCGCCCCGTCACTGGCCTTCTGCAGAACGAGCGCGAACTCCGAGAAATCGACGCCGCCGAGCAGCATGCCGATCGGGGGCATCAGGACATCGTTCGTGAAGGACGTGACGACCGACTTGAAGGCGCCGCCGATCACGACACCGACGGCCATGTCGACGACGTTCCCCTTCATCGCAAAGTCTTTGAATTCGCTCAACATGCTCATCGTGACATTTCTCCTTGGAGGATCTCTCTTGCGGTCAGGAAACGCGGCATCGAACCATGCCGCATCCGAGGCCGGGTGCACCATCCCACCGCAGGGGACCCACGTCAAGTCCTATTGCTATGCTTCCCCGGCCCGCCCTGCCCGCAAGAGGCACCCGTCCCGATCTCGAAGGGAGTTCCCCTCAATGTCATTCGCCGAAATCATCCTCCGAATCGGGGCGTCGATCGGCGGCTGGCTGACGTTCATCGGCTATGCACTGACCCTCGCGGTCCTCCGCAAGGCCGATTGCGATCCCCTTTCGGATCAGCTCTGGCGCGGCACCCTCTTTTTCGGATTCTTGAGCGGGCTGGCCCTGCTCTTCGTGGGGCGGGGGCTTCCCTGGCGCCGTTCGATCCGCTGGTTCTCGATTCCCGCGATCGGACTCGCCATCCATGCTGGCATCGGCATCTTTCCGGCGCTGGCCGCGACTTCGCTGAACGGTGCGTCGCTCTGCGGCATCGCGAACCCCGAGATGTCTCCCAGCGCGTTGGCCACGATCCGGGCTTCCGGACTCGAACGGATCTGGCCGATCTTCCATTTCGTCATCCTCACGGGCGGCCTCTTCCAGGCGGTCCGGTACTGGACGAAGCCGGCGAACGTGCCCCGAGGCGCCTGAACGGGACGATTCCGGCCCCCGCTCCGGACTCCCGACCGCCCGGCATCCCCGATCGCCCCTTCTTCCGTGTTCGTCACCTTCTCCCGTGACGTTTTCCGCTCCCGGCGCATTTGGACCCCGAGGCCACGGGAGATGAAGCGATGGATTGGAACGGACTTCTGGAACGGTTGGGCAGCTCGCTCGGCGAGACGCTGCCGATGCTGGCGGGCGCCCTCGGCATCCTGCTCGCGGGTTGGTTCGTCGCGACGATCGTGCGCGCCAGTGTCCGCGGCGTCCTGAGGCGTCTCGAGCTCGACGAACGAATCGAAGCTTCCACGGGAAATGCGATCGACCTGAGCGGTGCCCTCGCCAGGGGCGCCTACTATCTCGTCCTGTTGATTGCACTCGTGGCCTTCTTCAACGCCCTGGAACTCGACCAGGCTTCGGCGTCGCTCCAGGGCCTCGTCGACCAGGTCCTCGAGTTCCTGCCCAAGGCGGTCGCCGCCGGCATCCTTCTGCTCGTGGCATGGATTCTCGCGGCCATCGCTCGAGCGGGCACGACGAAAGCGCTGGCGGCGACGTCTCTCGACGAGCGCGTCTCGACGGAAGCCGACATGAGGCCGATCAGCGAAAGTCTTGGAAACGTGCTCTACGGGCTGATCTTCCTGCTCTTCCTGCCGGCGATCCTGGACGCACTCGACTTGCAGGGCCTTCTCGAACCCGTCCAGGGGATGCTCGACCGCATGCTCGGCATCCTGCCCGATGTCTTCGCGGCGGGCGTGATCGGCTTCGTCGGTCTCTTCGTCGCGCGGATCGTGCGCGACCTGGTCTCGAATCTCCTGGCCGCGACGGGCATCGACCGGCTCGGCGAGGAAGCCGGCCTCCGCGGCACGACGACGGTTTCCGGGCTCGTCGGTCTGGTCCTCTACATCTTCATCCTCGTACCGGCCATGATCGCGGCCCTGAACGCCTTGCAGATCGCGGTCATCTCGGATCCCGCGACCGAGATGCTTCGTAGCTTCATGGCCGCCCTGCCCCACGTCTTCGCGGCCGGCATCATCCTGATCGTCACCTGGTTCGTTTCGCGCTTCATCGCCACCCTCGCCACCAACCTGCTCGGGGGAATGGGCTTCGATCGCCTTCCTTCGAAGCTGGGCGTCGGCGGAATCGCGATGGGAACGACGACGCCTTCTGCCTGGGTCGGCAAGGCCATCGTCTTCTTCCTGATGCTCTTTGCCGTCACCGAGGCGGCCAATCGCCTCGGCTTCCATCAGGTCTCGATGCTCGTCTCGAACCTGATCGGGTTCGGCGGCCAGATCCTGCTGGGCGCGGTCATCATCGCCACGGGGGTCTGGATCGCCAACCTCGTCCATTCGACCATGCAGCGGGTCTCGGGCGCGTCCTCGCAACCCCTCGCCGGGCTGGTCCGCCTCGCCATCCTCGGGCTCGTTCTCGCCATGGGCCTGCGGGCGATGGGTCTCGCCGACGACATCGTGAACCTGGCCTTCGGGCTGACCCTGGGTGCCCTGGCCGTCGCTTTCGCCCTCTCGTTCGGCCTGGGCGGTCGTGAGGCGGCGGGCGAACACATGCAGCACTGGCTGCGTCGACTCCGATCGGATTCGGAGTAGACCCGCACGGATCCGCTCGGACCGGATCCCACCGCCCCGCCCCGGCGCCGAGCGCCCCCCGTGCTCGAGCGGGCGACCGGGCGAGCCCCTCCTCTGAACGTGCTAGAGATTCCGTCCGAAGACAGGTCGGCCATCCGACGAACACGAGCAGGGGCGGAAGATGCAGACACAGGACTACGAAAAACTCGGGGCCTTCTATCTCGGTCGCCCTGTCGACGCGGAGACGGGAGAGGATCGACCCGAACCGCTCCTCTACGATTCGAAGGACCTGACGACCCACGCGATGCTGGTCGGCATGACGGGCAGCGGCAAGACCGGGCTCGCGATCACGCTGCTCGAGGAAGCCCTGATCGACGGCATTCCCGTGATCGCGATCGATCCCAAGGGCGATCTCGGAAACCTGTTGCTGACCTTTCCGGATCTGGCACCCGGCGATTTCCGGCCCTGGATCGATGAAGGCGCGGCGGCGCGGGCGGGCCAGACGCCGGAGGCCTACGCGGCCAGCCAGGCGCGTCTCTGGCGAAAGGGTCTCGCGGCCTGGGACCAGGGACCCGAGCGGATCGCGCGCCTCGAAGCCGCCGCCGAGCGCCTTCTCTACACGCCCGGCAGCAACGCCGGCACGCCCCTCTCGATCCTGCGCTCCCTGGATGCCCCCCCCGCGGCCCTTCTCGAGGACGAGGAAGCCCTTCGCGAGCGCATCCTGTCTTCGGTCTCCGGCCTGCTCGGCCTGCTCGGAATCGAAGCCGACCCGATCCAGAGCCGCGAGCACATCCTGCTTTCCACGATCGTCGACCGGACCTGGCGCGAAGGCCGGAACCTCGACATGGCCAGCCTGATCCATCAGATCCAGAAGCCACCCTTCGACCGGATCGGAATCATGGATCTCGAAACCGTCTTCCCTGCGCAGGATCGATTCGGCCTGGCGATGCGGTTGAACAACCTGCTCGCTTCACCGAGCTTCGCGGCCTGGCGGGAGGGCGAGCCCCTCGAGATCGGCCGACTCCTGCGTGCGCCCGATGGCCGCCCACGACTCTCGATCGTTTCGATCGCCCATCTCTCCGATCCCGAGCGGATGTTCGTCGTGACGCTGCTTCTCGGCCAGCTCGTTTCCTGGATGCGAACCCAGTCCGGAAGCCAGTCGCTTCGAGCGATCCTCTACATGGACGAGATCTTCGGGTATTTCCCGCCGACCGCGAATCCCCCGAGCAAGACGCCGATGTTGACCCTCCTGAAGCAGGCGCGTGCCTTCGGCGTCGGTTGCGTCCTTTCGACCCAGAATCCCGTCGATCTCGACTACAAGGGCCTGTCGAATTGCGGAACGTGGTTCCTCGGACGTCTCCAGACCGAACGCGACAAGGCACGCGTGATCGATGGTCTCGAAGGTGCGGCCGCAGGCGCGTCGACGGGCCTGGATCGCGCTTCGCTCGAGAAGACCCTCTCGAATCTCGAAAGCCGCGTCTTCCTGATGAACAACGTCCATGAAGACGAACCGGTCCTGCTGCGGTCGCGCTGGGCGCTTTCCTATCTGGCCGGCCCGCTCTCGCGGAACCAGATCAAGGCACTCACCAGAAAGGCGGGCCGACCGACGGGAGCGGCGGCCCGGAAGACGTCGTCCCCGGAGAGCGAAGCCGGACGGTCCGCCATGCCCGGCCCGGCCGTACTCGACGCGGGCGGGTCCACCGGAGCCCGGGCAGAAGCACGTCCCGTGATCCCCGTCGAGGCCAACGAACGCTTCATCCCCGTGACCGGGGCCGTCCCCGACTCGTCCCGACTCGTCTATCGCCCGGCCCTCATCGGTCGGGTCGCCGTCCACTACAGCCACGCCCGGACCGGAATCGACGAATGGTCGAAATGCGTTCTCTGGGCACCCCTGGACGCCGACCTCGAAGGTTCTCCCTGGAGCGCGTCCCGCCCGCTCCCGAGTCTCCCGGAACTCGAACGCACGCCGCGGAAAGGTGCGACGTTCGCCCCGCTGCCCGCCGCGGCGGAACGAGCACCGAGCTACAAACGCTGGGCCAGGCAGCTCAGGACCGCGATCTATCGTGAGCATCCGCTGCGCCTCTGGAAGTCGAAGAAACCGAAACTCGTCTCGGAACCCGGTGAAGACGAAGGCAGCTTCCGCGGACGGCTGGCGGATCTCATGCGCGAAGAGCGCGACCTCCGACTCGAAAAACTCCGCAAGAAATACGCCCCCCGGCTCGCGCGCCTGAAGGAACGGATCGCTCGAGCCGAAGAGCGGGTCGAACGCGAGGAACAGCAGTACAAGGACCGGAAGACCCAGACCGCCGTATCTCTCGGCGCCACGATGATCGGCGCGCTCTTCGGCCGCAAGCTCGCCAGCATCGGCAACATCGGCCGGGCCGCGAGCACGATGAAGGGCGCGAGCCGTGCAGCCCGCGAACGTGCCGACATCGGTCGTGCGGAGGAGCGGGTCGAGGAGTATCGCCAGAAGCTCGAAGCCCTCGAAGCGGCCTTCCAGAACGATCTGGACGCCCTCGAAGACGCTGCCCTCGCCTGGGAAGCCGAGATCGAGACCCTGCGGATCCATGCCCGGAAATCCGATCTCGACGTCGAACGTCTTTCGCTCGTCTGGATTCCCTTCCGCATCGACGCCGGGGGCGAAGCCGAACTCGTCGGCCATTTCGAGGACTGATCCTTCCGCTTTCCGTGCCATGAAACGAACGGAACGCCGGCCGCATGTGCGGTCCTCGACACAGTCGAGGCCCAAGGACACGAAGCGGCTGCGTCCCGGAGCCCCCTGAGACCTGCACGAAACGGTACGGGCGGCCCTCCGTCATTTCGAATGATCCTCCCTCCGTGTCACATGGGAGATATTTCCGCGGAGACACGACCACGCGTGCCGAAACCGGGTCCTCTTGAATTAGTCTGACGAGACCCCCTGGTTTCCTGGGCGGCATCGGCCCCTGCGCCATCGCCGGTGGACCGGAAGGTCTCCGATCGACCTCGTGTCGAAAACCCTCAAGGAGAACCCGAACGATGACCCACCCCAAGAAATGGATCCTGTATCTCGGCGTCGTGCTGGCGGCCTCGAGTTGGGGCTGCGCCTCGACGAGCATGCCCGAGAGCGAAGCCGCACGAAAACTCGAAGAAAGCCAGGCGCGCGTCGCGGCACTCGAACGCGAAGCGGCCGAGCGCGAAGCCCGGCTCGAGTCACTCTCGGCGCGACTCTCCGAAGATCAGCTGCCCGCGGTCTCGGCAGCCCCCCCGGCACGAAGCGCCGCTGCGGGACCGTACAACCAGATTCCCGGCGGCGAACTGCTCCCCCCCGCCAAGCCCGGGCAATGTTATGCGCGTGTCTTCATTCCACCGACCTACGAGACCCGTACGGAAGAGGTCCTCGCTCGTGGCGCGACGGAATCGCTCGAAATCATCCCCGCTCGCTACGAAACGGTCGAAGAGCAGGTCCTCGTCGAAGCCGCTTCCCAGCGGATCGAGGTCATCCCCGCTGAATACGGATGGGTCGAGGAGAAGGTCCTCGTGAGTCCCGCTTCCAGCCGGCTCGAGGAAGTGCCCGCGAAATACGAGTGGCAGGAGGAGAAGATCCTCGTGAAGCCCGCCCACACGGTCTGGAAGAAGGGCAAGGGCCCGATCCAGAAGATCGACTCGGCCACGGGCGAGATCATGTGTCTCGTCGAAGTCCCGGCCGAGTACAAGACCGTCCGCAAACGGGTCCAGATCTCGCCGCCGACCACCCGCGAGATCCCGATTCCGGCGAAGTACAAGACCGTGAAGCGACAGGTCGTGACGAAGCCGGCCTCGACCCGCACGATCGAGATTCCGGCGAAGTACAAGACGGTCAAGGTCCGCAAGCTGGTCGAACCCGCGCACGAGCGGAGAATCCCGATCGCCGCGAAATACCAGACGATCACGAAGCGCGTCCGGGTCAGCGACGGCGAGATGGCCTGGCGACAGATCCTGTGCGAGACGAATACGACGCCCGACATCGTGAAGAACATGCAGCGGGCTCTCGGCAGTGCTGGATTCGCCCCGGGGCCGATCGACGGCATCGTCGGCCGCCAGACCCTCGCGGCCCTGCGCGACTACCAGAAAGCGAAGGGACTGCCAACGGGCGGGGTCACACTCGCGACACTCAAGTCGCTCGGGGTCCAGTAACGGAATCGCGTGATTCCCGGAACATGGCCCCGGTCATGCGGTCCGGCCAGAGGGTGACCGGGGCATTCGGCCCGGTCACCGGACGCTCGCGAACCGGGCCCTCGAAACCGGAGCCCGATGCAAGGAAGGAGAACGATGCTCGAAGATCTCTTGAAGGAACATGGTGGGGAGCTGGTCTCTTCATTGACGAGCGGAGCCGGGCTCGCCCCGGATCAGGCGGAGAAATTCCTGCCTCCTGCCGTCAGCGGCATCGGGGAGGCCCTCGGAAGCGGCGGGCTCGATCTCTCCGACCTGCTGGGCGGCGGGGGCGGTGCGGTCTCCGCACTGCTCGAGAAGATCGACATCGGCCCGATCGCGGCCGCAGCCGGACTGGACGAGGAGCGGGCCAGGAAGGGTCTGGCCAGCCTGGTTTCGACGGTCATGTCGCTTCTCGGAAACAAGGCGGGTGGCGCCGAAGGACTCCTGTCGATGCTCGGTGGGAGTGGTGAGGCCGGGGGCGCGCTGGGTGCCCTCGGAGGAATGGCCGGAAAGCTGTTCGGGAAATAGGATCGGAATTCGACCGATCCAGCACTACGGAAGGAGAGACGACGATGGCAAACAAGAAGATCGAAGAGATCGAGGGAATCGGCCCGGCGCTCGGCGAGAAGTTCGTCGCGGCCGGCGTCAAGGATACGGACACGCTTCTCGAGCGCGGAAGCACGAAGAAGGGCCGTCAGGAACTCGCGGAGGCGACGGGCATTTCCGAGTCGAGGATCCTGACCTTCGTCAACATGGCCGATCTCTTCCGGATCAAGGGCGTCGCGGGAGAATACGCGGAACTGCTCGTGTGTTCGGGCGTGGACACCGTGAAGGAGCTGGCCACCCGGAACGCGGCGAACCTGGCCGAAAAGGTCGCCGAAGTGAATGCCGAGAAGAACCTGACCCGAAAGGTGCCGACCCAGGGCCAGATCGAGGATTGGGTCAAGCAGGCGGCTGATCTTCCCCAGAAGATCGAGCACTGAGTTCGGATCGGACGCGCGAAAGCAGACGCTGAGCTGAATCCGAAAGCGCCGTTCGGCCTCGATGCCGGGCGGCGCTTTCCCGTTCCTGCGCTCGGCAGCGCACCTCGCCGGGGCGAACGATCCTCGCCGTTCAGGGCTCGAGGACGACCTTGATGGCGCCGCTCTTCCGATCCCGCGCCGTTTCGAAGGCTGCCGCCGCGTCCGCCAGGGCGAATCGATGGGTCACGAGCGCATCGGCGACCTCCGGACGGGATCCGAGGATCCCCGCCGCCGCGTCCACGTCCCGGAAGCTGCCCGCACGGCCGTACATCTTCGACACGACGAGATCGAGTTCCTTCGCGAGAACGAGCAGGCCGGGCAACTCGATCGTCTCCCAGGAAGGCGCGAGCATGAGCAGCGTCCCGTTCGGCCGGAGCGCTTCGCAAGCCGACGTCGTCGCACTCGCACTCCCCGCACAATCCAGCACGAAAGCGTATTCTTCCGCGCCTTCGCTTCCGACGATCCGGGCGCCGAGCCTCTCTCCCGCTTCGATCTGGGCCGGATGGCGTGCCACGAGATCGACCTGGGCTCCGGCCGCAGCCGCAGCGACGACCGAGCAGAGCCCGATCGACCCGGCCCCGATGACGAGGACCCGATCGCCCCCCGCCACCCCCGCGCGGCGCAGGGCATGAATGGCGACCGCCAGGGGCTCCACCAGGAATCCCGTCCGCGCGTCGAGGCTCCGCGGGAGGGGCACGAGACATCGCGCCGGGACACGGAGCCATTCCGCCATCCCCCCGTCCCGACCGATTCCGAAGATCATGTCCGGGTGTTCCGGGCAGACCTGATAGTCGCCCGCGATGCAATACCGACAACGGCCACAGGGCGCGAGCGGTTCGATCGCGACCGGGGTCCCGTCGGGCAGCTCCCCGGCGATCTCGTGTCCCGGAATGCCGCGGATCGGAAAGCCACTGTCGAGGATCGTGAGATCCGAACCGCAGATCCCGCACGCCCGGACCCGGACGAGCACGTCCGAGCCCCCCGGCTCCGGCCTTTCCGACACGACGACCCGCTTCGATTCGAAGGTCACGGCGAGCATC
>DRKE01000227.1 GCA_011051925.1 Deltaproteobacteria bacterium | reverse complement strand
TGTGGGCTGCCCAGATCGACCAGGGGCCCCTCGTGATCAACCGCGCGGATGAATATCGGCTGGTGCTTCGGCTGGGTCGGCCGATCGCGGAACTGACGGAGGCTGGCTGGGAGGGGATGTTCTATCCGAGGATTCCCTTCATCGACGAAGTCGAGGTCTTCGACAAGAAGATCCAGTATCTGGATGCGGCAGCGACGGAGATCGAGATCGCCGGGAATGATCGGCTGATCATCGACTACTACGTCCTCTGGCAGATCCGGTCTCCGCTCGAGTTCCGGCGGAGTTTTCCACGGGGAATCGGCCAGGCCACGAAGCGGATCCAGCGGACGGTCGGATCCCTGGTCGGAGACGCGGTCGGCACACTGACGATGGCGGAACTGCTGGCTCGAGCCGAACTCCTGGACACGTTGGACGAACGCGCGACCGAAGAGCTGGCTTCGAATGGCGTCCGCGTGATCGACGTACGGATCAATCGGACGGAGCTCCCGCTCCCGACTGAAGCGGCCACCTTCGAGCAGATGCGGGAGCAACGTCGCGCGATCTCGCGGGAGAAGCGCGCGATCGGCGCGCGAGAAGCACGCGAGATCCGGGCTCGAGCCGAAAGGGAGGCACGCGAACTCCGCGCCCAGGCGAATGCGGATTCCGAGGTGATGCGGGGAGAGGGGGATGCCGAGGCCGCGCGGATCTACGCCGAAGCCTATGGTCGGGACCCCGACTTCTACGCTTTCCTTCGCAGCCTCGAAGCCTATCGGAAGGCGCTGGGAGAGAAGACGACGCTCATCGTCCCTCCCGATCACGAATTCTTCCGCTTCCTCGATTCGACGCAGAACGGAGCGGATTGATCGGCGCGAAGCGGCGACCCCGGTCGGTCTCGGAGGATGGGTCGGCGGCCGGAAACGCGGTCGCCCGTGGATCGTGCAAGCCGCTTCCGGCTAGAGCGGGCGGCGTCGGAGGGCGATCGCGGTCGCGACGGCGGTGAAGGCGATCAACAGCCAGGGCGTGAGGCCGGTGGGAATGAGGCCTTGTCGGGCGAGGGTGGATCCCGCGCTCTGGGCGACGAACCAGAGTCCGAGCGAGGCGGCGGCGGCAACGGCCGGGCCCCCGATCCGGCCGCGCTCGTCGACGAGGAGCGCGAAGGGAAGGGCGAGCCAGGCGAAGACGAGGATCAGCCAGGGTCGGCTCAGCCGTTCGTGGAATTGCCCCCGCCAGCGACGGGCTGCGGACGACGGATCCCTCGGATGGCGGGCGAGATGATCCGCGAGCCGAACCAGGGAAAGCACCCCGGGATCGGCCGAGAGAAGGGTTTCGCCCCCCCTGGCCTCCATGTCGAGAACCAGTGCGGTTCGATCCGAGAGGTCGGGCGGTGCGGCAGGATCCTTCGGGTCGAAGCGCCAGATCCTGGCGTCGTCGACCTCCCAGCGGCCATCCGCAGAGACCCGTACGATCTCGGCACGGATGACGCGTCGGACCCTTCCTTCCGGGCCCAGTTCGAAGATCTCGACGCCGTACAGGGTTCGCGAATCGGGATCGGCGAATCGGATATTGGCGAAACGGCGACCCGACTTGTACCAGAAGACCTCGCGCCCGAACGAAAGATCATCCCGATCCTTCCGGATTTCGGCGGCCCATACCCGTTTCGCGTGCAGGACCAGGGTCTCGTGGAGGATGGCAGCGGCACACGATAGGATGAATGCCGCGCCCAGGACCGGCAGGACGATTCGTGAAAGCCGGATTCCCCCGGATTGGATCGCGACGAGTTCGACGCTTCGCCCGGCCCAGGCCCAGGTCACGAAGGCAGCGATGAAACTCGCGATGGGAAGCAGGTCGACGAGATAGTAGGAGGCCAGGCGGATCCAGAGGTAGTGGATGGCCCGGCCGGGAGTGAAACCCCCGGCCGAAAGGGTGGCATTGGATCCGAAGTCCGACAGATCGTCGAGATGGAAGACGAGTTCGATCGTCGCGAGGACGAGGAGCGCTGCGATCAGGACCGTCGCAAAGAGGCCGAGATAGCGTGCGACGAAGTAGTGCGACAAGATCCGCACGGCGATCATTCTAGCGAACGAGGAAAGCGCTTGGAAATCTATCGTGGCATCCGGGATCTGCGTCGATCCTTCACGCGTCCCGTTCTCACCCTGGGCAATTTCGACGGGGTGCATCTCGGACACCAGGCGATCCTGGACCTCGTGATCGAACGGGCAAGGGCTCTCGGGGGCGAGTCGATCCTCTATACGTTCGATCCCCATCCACGCCGGGTCCTGCAGCCGGAATCGGATCTCCGGCTCCTCGATACCTTCGAACAGAAGGTCGAAACCCTGGCAGGACTGGGCCTCGATGCCGTGATTGCGGAACCGTTCGACCGGGATTTCGCGAGCGTGAGCCCCGAACGCTTCATCGGGTACTACATCCACGAACGGATCCGACCCGTCGAGGTCTACGTGGGCTATGACTTCCATTTCGGACGGGATCGGGAAGGCTCGATGCGCCTTCTGACCGAACGGGGTCCCCATCTCGGTTTCTCCGTGACCGTGGTGTCGGAGGTCCAGGTCGAGGGTCGTGACGTCAACTCGACGCGGATCCGGGAGCTGCTGGCCGAGGGGGAGGTCGAAGAGGCCGCTTTGCTGCTGGGTCGCCCCTTCTGTGCACGGGGCGAGATCGTCGAGGGGGACCAGCGGGGCCAGACGATCGGGTTTCCCACGGCGAATCTTTCGCCGGAGACCGAGATCCTGCCCGCACCCGGTGTCTATTTCGGTCATCTGCGTTGTCTGGGCGAGGATTCCGAATGGACCGGTCGATCCCTTCCGGTCGTGACGAACGTCGGCTACCGACCCACCTTCCGCGATGGGCGGGACCTCGTTGCGGAGGCCCATGTCCTCGACTTCGAAGGGGATCTCTACGGCCAGCGTGTCGATCTGAGCTTCGAAGGGCGACTTCGCGGCGAGGAGCGATTCTCCTCGAGCGACGCGCTTCGTCGACAGATCGCCAAGGACGTGCAGGTCGCGCGCAAGCATCTGGGCCTCTAGCCCTGTTGGCGTGTCGTGGATGCCGGGGTCGGAGGCGTCCTGGCCCGCGACAGGGCCGTCCATCGCCCGATTCCCCCGAATCGGGGTCGACTTTCCTTCCCGTGGGGTGGAATCGCGATGGAAGCGTCGGGGATCCCCGCCCCGGCGGATGCGTGCAGAGGTAAAGCTCCCGCCGGTCTCCGCCGATAACTCGGCGAGATTGCGTTCGTTTTGCGGCGAGCAGGACGGACGCGAGAACGCCCGGCGGTCCGGCGCGCGTGCTTCCGCGCGACCGGCTCTCGGGGGAGGGGTTCCGTTGAACGAGCGCATCGGTGAGCTGCTGGTCAAGGAGAATCTGCTCTCGTCGGAGCAGTTGCTCAAAGCCCGCGAAGAGGCCGCATCCCAGGGCAAGCGCCTCGGCGCGCAGATCACCGCGCTGGGATTCATGGATGAGAACGAACTGACCGAGTTCGTCGCCAAGCAATACGGCGTGCCTTCGATCAATCTCGACGATTTCGAGATCGAGCCGGAAGTGATCGCGCTCATTCCGGAAGATGTCGCGATCAAACACAACGTGGTGCCGGTCAATCGCGCCGGATCGACCCTGATCCTCGCGACGGCGGATCCTT
This sequence comes from Deltaproteobacteria bacterium, assembly GCA_011051925.1. Taxonomy (GTDB): domain Bacteria; phylum Myxococcota_A; class UBA9160; order UBA9160; family UBA4427; genus UBA4427. Next base: position 13,895 of record DRKE01000227.1, on the reverse strand, counting down.
CGAACATCTTCGCGCTCGATGACATCAAGTTCCTCACCGGTTACAACATCCAGCCCGTCGTCGCCTCGGAAGACGCGATCCGGCAGGCGATCGAGACCTACTACGCAGAGCCCGAGGAAGACCTGCTCGAAGACGTCATGGCGGACTTCGACGATGCCGGGATCGACTTCGTGTCGGGTGAAGAAGAAGAAGACACCCATGCGATGGCCAGGGAGGCCGAGGACGCACCGGTCGTCAAGCTGGTGAACCTCATCCTCACCGATGCGATCAAGAAGAACGCCTCGGACATCCACATCGAGCCCTACGAGAAGTCATTCCGCGTCCGGTATCGGATCGATGGCGTCCTCTATGAGGTCATGAAGCCGCCGCTCAAGCTCAAGAACGCCCTCACGTCTCGCGTGAAGATCATGTCGGAGCTCGACATCGCCGAGCGGCGTCTGCCACAGGACGGACGCATCAAGCTGAAGATGGGCAAGGGACGGGAGATGGATTTCCGTGTCTCGGTCCTGCCGACGCTCTTCGGCGAGAAGATCGTCCTCCGTCTTCTCGACAAGAGCAATCTGCAGCTCGACATGACCAAGCTCGGTTTCGAGCAGGCGCAGCTGGACGACTTCCAGAAATCGATCCATCAGCCCTTCGGCATGGTTCTCGTGACGGGACCCACCGGTTCCGGCAAGACGACCACGCTCTATTCGGCCCTCTCCGAGTTGAACCAGTCGAGTGAGAACCTGTCGACCGCGGAGGATCCCGTCGAATTCAATCTCGCGGGCATCAACCAGGTCCAGATGCACGAGGACATCGGCCTCAACTTCGCGGCCGCACTCCGATCCTTCCTGCGTCAGGATCCCGACATCATCATGGTCGGCGAGATTCGCGACTTCGAGACCGCGGAGATTGCGGTCAAAGCGGCTCTCACGGGCCACATGGTTCTCTCGACCCTGCATACCAACGATGCGCCTTCGACGATCAATCGGCTCCTCAACATGGGGATCGAGCCCTTCCTGGTGGCTTCGGCCGTCAACTGCATCGTGGCCCAGCGCCTCGCGCGTCGGATCTGTCCCGAGTGTGTCGGTGATGATCCCGAAGTGGAGAAACAGCAGCTGATCGATGCGGGACTGACGGAAGAAGAGGTCAAGAACTTCAAGCCCAAGAAGGGGCATGGTTGCGGAAACTGCTCGGACACGGGATTCAAGGGCCGGGTCGCCATCTACGAAGTGATGGTGATGACGGACCAGCTCAAGGAGTTCGTCCTGAACGGTGCGTCGGGCGCGGAGATCAAGCGAGAGGCGATTCGCGGCGGCATGGTCACGCTCCGCAGGAGCGCTCTCAACATGATGCTCGAGGGCGTCACGACGATCTCGGAGGTGTTCCGCGTGAGCACCGCGGACGCGAACTGAAAGGGATCCTGACTTGGCCAACATGCACCAGCTCCTGAAGGCGATGATCGAGAAGGGCGCGAGTGACCTTCATATCACGACCGGGACTCCCCCTCAGTTGCGGATCGATGGAAAGCTGCATCCGCTCAAGATGCCGCCACTCTCGCCCCAGGAGACGAAGCAGCTCTGCTATTCCGTCCTGACGGACGCGCAGAAGCACCGCTTCGAAGAGACCAACGAACTCGATCTCTCGTTCAGCGTGCAGAAGCTTTCGCGATTCCGCGGCAACGTCTTCGTCCAGCGGGGAAACGTCTCGGGCGCCTTCCGTGCGATCCCGTTCAAGATCCTCACCTTCGAGGAGCTGGGACTGCCCCCGATCATCGAGGAGCTCGCCAGGAAGCCCCGGGGATTGATCCTCGTCACGGGTCCGACGGGATCGGGCAAATCGACGACATTGGCGAGCATCATCGATCGGATCAACCAGGATCGGAACGAGCATATCGTGACGATCGAGGATCCGATCGAATACCTGCATCCCCACAAGGGCTGTATCGTGAATCAACGCGAGATCGGATCGGATACGGACTCCTTCCAGGCCGCCCTGAAATACATCTTGCGACAGGATCCGGACGTCGTGCTGATCGGCGAGCTGCGCGATCTCGAGACGATCGAGGCCGCGCTCACGGTCGCCGAAACCGGCCATCTCGCCTTCGCGACCCTGCATACGAATTCCGCGGTCCAGACGATCAACCGGATCGTCGACGTCTTCCCGCCTTATCAACAATCGCAGATCCGTCAGCAGCTCTCCTTCGTGCTCGAGGCGGTCCTGTGTCAGACACTGCTGCCACGCGCGAATGGACCGGGTCGGGCCCTGGCTCTCGAAGTCATGGTTCCCAACTCGGCGATCCGAGCGCTGATGCGCGATGACAAGATCCATCAGATGTATTCGCAGATGCAGATCGGCCAGGGCCGGTCGGGCATGCAGACGATGAATCAGAGTCTCGCGACGCTCGTGACGAAGCGACTCGTCGATCCCGAGATCGCGAAGGGGCGAAGCCCCGACATCGAAGAGTTGCAGCAACTCATCAACAAGGGGCCCGACGCCCGGAACTCGGCCGGTGGCCGGCGGCCGTGACCTTCTTGAACGGTTCGAAGACATTCGATCGGCCGGGACGGTTGCGTTCGCCGATCGGGGGAGACTGAGAAATGCCAATCTATGTCTGGAACGCGAAGACGCGGGCGGGTGAGAAGAAATCCGGTGAACTCGAGGCCGGAAGCCCCGACGCCGTCGCCCTTCACCTGAAGAACATGGGCCTCACGCCCGGAAAGGTGAAGGAGAAGCCCAAGGACATCTCCGAGATCTTCCCCTTCCTGGCACCGAAGGTCACGATCAAGGATCTCGTCGTCTTCACGCGTCAGTTCGCGGTGATGGTCGATGCGGGCCTGCCCCTCGTTCAATGTCTGCAGATCCTGGCGGATCAGCAGGAGAATCCGACCCTCAAGAACGTGCTTCGCGAGGTGAAATCCGACGTCGAATCCGGCTCGACTTTTGCCGAGGCGCTGAGGAAGCATCCGAAGGTCTTCGATGATCTCTACGTGAATCTCGTCGCGGCGGGCGAGGTGGGCGGCATCCTCGACACGATCCTGAATCGGCTCGCGATCCAGCTCGAAAAGGCCGAGAAGCTGCGCAAGCAGTTGAAGGGCGCGATGGTCTATCCGGCGACGGTGTCCACGATCGCGATCGCCTGTATCGTGCTCCTGCTCGTGAAGGTGATTCCCGTCTTCGAACAGATGTTCGCGGACTTCGGCGGAACGCTGCCCGGGCCCACGCAGATGGTGATCGCGCTCAGCAACTGGCTCCAGGCGAACATCATGTACCTGCTGGGCGGTATCTTCGCCTTCTTCACGGCCTTCTCCCAGGCGCGGAAACGGAGTCTCGCCTTCCACTACAAGACGGACCTGTTGGCGATCAAGCTCCCGATCTTCGGCAACATCATCAAGAAGGTGGCCGTGGCCCGCTTCACCCGGACCCTCGGGACCATGATCTCGAGTGGCGTGCCGATCCTCGACGGTCTGGACATCGTGGCCAAGACCGCGGGCAACATGATCATCGAAGAGGAGTTGCAGGCGACGCGGCAATCGATTTCGGAGGGCAAGACGATCGCGGAGCCGCTCCAGAACTCGAAGGTCTTTCCGGGCATGATGGTCCAGATGGTCGCCGTCGGCGAAGAAACGGGCTCGATGGAAGTCATGCTGAACAAGATCGCGGATTTCTACGACGATGAGGTCGATAGTGCCGTCGCGGGTCTCACCGCGATGCTCGAGCCGATCATGATGGTCTTCATGGGTGGCTCGATCGGAACGATCCTGATCGCGATGTACCTGCCGATCTTCACGATCGCGGATACGATCACCTGAGAATCGGAGAAGCGTGGGCAAGGTCGTGAGTCTCGGGAGGGGAGAACGCGCCGACGCGAAGGCCCGGACCGGACTCGGGTGGCTGCTGGGAGCACGGCTCCTGCTGGCCGGATTGAGCCTCGGCCTGGCGGCGACGCTCGACCGGATCGAAGCGCCCGAATACGGTTCCGGCATCGAGGGCGTCTATTGGACCGTGGTGGCCGCGTTCCTGGCCACGATCGCTTCGGCCTTGATGGTGGCCCGGACACGCAATCCCACGCGCTTCGCCACGGTCCAGGTGGCGATCGATGTGCTGATCGTGACGGCTCTCGTCTATTTCTCGGGAGGGCGGGAATCGGTCTTCACCTTCCTTTATGCCCTGGTCATCCTCTACGGGGCGCTCTTCCTGGATCGCAATGGCGTCGTCCTGAGTGCGGGGCTGGGCGCGGCGGGCTATGGCTTCGTGCTCTTCGGGGTCGAGGTCGGATGGCTTCCCTCGGTCGGCGGTCCCAGCGGAACGCGTCCGCTTCCGGTCCTGGGGGCGTATTGGGGATTCTATGCCGGGGCGCTGCTGGTTCTGGGCATGCTCGCCAACACGCTGTCGGCCGAGTTGAGGCGCACGGGCGCCGCCCTCGATCGGAGTACGACGGATCTGCGTCGTCTGCGTGACCTCCACCTGAGAACCGTCGAGAGCATCGAAAGCGGCTTGCTGACCACCGACGAAGATGGGCACGTCACGTCCTTCAATCCCGAGGCCGAACGGATCACGGGAACGAAGGTCCGGGATGCCCTCGGTCGCCGGCTCGAGGAGCTGATCCCCGGTGCTCAGGCGATTCTCGAGACCGCGGACGCGAATCCGAGCGACGGAGGGCCCGTCGGTCGGGAACGGATCAGCTATCGGAACGCGCGGGGAGAGGAACTCTTCCTTGGCATGGCCTCTTCGAGCCTGCGGGACGAGGGGGGGGACCAGGTCGGGCACGTCGTGATCTTCCAGGACGTGACCAGCGTGGTTTCGATGGAGCGCGAACTCCGACAATCGGAGCGGCTGGCGGCCGTGGGTGAGATGGCGGCGCGCATGGCGCACGAGATCCGCAATCCCCTGGCCTCGATCTCGGGCTCCGTGCAGGTCCTGCAGGGCGACGGCGGACAAGAAGATCCGGACCCCGAAAGGGCCCGCCTGATGGGCATCGTCCTGCGAGAGGTGGATCGGTTGAACCATCTGATCAGCGATTTCCTCCGCTACTCCCGCCCGGCGCCCTTGAAGATGGAGCCCGTTCCGCTGGCCGGACTCGTGGAAGAGATCGCAGAAATGAGCGAATCGCGCTGCGATGCCGATTTCGAGGTCTCGCTCGGATTGGACCGGACGGTCGTCGTCATGGCGGATCCCTCCCAGCTCCGGGCGGTCATCTGGAATCTGTGGAACAACGCCAGTGAAGCGATGGCGGAATGGCACGGCGAAAGGCGTCTTTCCGCGCGGGTTCTGCGCATTCCGGGCGATGCGACTCAAGGGGCGGGGACTGCGGGCCGTAACGATCCGTGTGAGGGATCGGCCCCGGCGCCGACGACCGGAGAGACAGCTGTTCTCGAGATCGAGGACTCCGGGCCGGGAATCGAGTTCGAGGTGCAGGCCCGGATCTTCGAGCCCTTCTTCACGACGAAACGGGATGGAACCGGATTGGGATTGGCGACGGTGCAGCGAATCGTGGAACAACACGGCGGCGCGATCGAGGTTTCGAGCCAGCCGGGCGAAGGCACGCTCTTCCGGATGTGCCTTCGATGCGTCGGGTCGATCCCATGAACGAGGGGAGGGCGCGGATTCTCGTCGTCGACGACGAGCAGAGCATGCAGGAGTTCCTTGAGATCTTCCTGCGCCGCGAGGGCTACGACGTCGTCACTGCCGGAGACGTCGATACGGCGGTCGCCCATCTCGAGTCCGACGAAATCGACCTCGTGATCACCGACATGCAGATGCCGGAGAAGACCGGACTCGACCTGCTGGCCGAGGCCCGGGATGTGTCGCCCGAGACGATCGTGATCGTCGTGACGGCATTCGGAACGACCGACACGGCGATCGCGGCGATGAAGGACGGGGCCTACGACTACCTGACGAAGCCCTTCAAGGTCGACGAGCTCCGTATCGTGATCGACAAGGCGCTCGAGAAGAAGGTCCTGTCGAGCGAGAACCAGCGGCTGCGGCGTGAGCTTCGAAGCCATTCGCGCGATCGCAACATCATCGGTCACAGCGCTGCGATGCAGGAGGTTTTCGATCTCATCGCGCAGGTCGCCGAGACCAAGACGAACGTCCTGGTCGCGGGCGAGAGCGGAACCGGAAAGGAGCTCGTTGCCCGGGCGATCCATGAGCAGAGCGATCGGAGCGAACAGCCCTTCGTCGCGATCAACTGCGGAGCGATTCCGGAGAATCTCCTCGAAAGCGAACTCTTCGGCCACGCGAAGGGTGCGTTCACGGGTGCGGTACAGACGAAGGAAGGGCTCTTCGAGGCGGCGACAGGGGGAACCCTCTTCCTCGACGAGATCGGCGAATTGTCGCAGCCACTCCAGGTCAAACTGCTGCGCGCGCTCCAGGAGAAGAGCATCCGCCGGGTCGGGGACACGCTGGACCGCAAGATCGATGTACGCATCGTCTCGGCAACGAATCGCCAGCTCGACGAGGAAGTGGCGGCGGGACGATTTCGCGAAGACGTCTACTATCGCCTGAACGTGATCCAGGTGACGCTCCCGCCCTTGCGGGATCGCCGGGAGGATATCCCGCTTCTCGTGCAGCATTTCATCCGGAACTTCTCGGAGGAGTTCGGCAAGGAAGTGACCTGCATGGATCCCGCGGCCTACGACGTCCTGGCCGAGTACGATTTTCCGGGGAATGTCCGGGAGCTCGAGAATCTGGTCGAGAGGGCGGTGGCACTCACGCGGGAGCCCGTGATCGGTTGTGATCTGCTTCCGCCCAGCGTGACGCAGGCTCGTTCCCGATCCGAGGCGACGGTCCGGATTCCGGCCGAGGGGGTCGATCTCGAAGAGCTGGTCGCGGATTACGAACGGTCCCTGCTTCGTGAGGCGCTCTTGCTTTCCGGTGGCGTCAAGAAGAAGGCCGCTCGGCTGCTGGGCATCTCCTTCCGATCGTTCCGATACCGACTCGAGAAACTCGGGATCGAGGACGCGAAGCCCGGAGCCTGACCGTGCGATTCCGCCAGGGTGTCCAGGCCGAGGTGTTGCTTTCGCTGCTCCTCGTGATGATCACGGGTACGGCACTGCTCGCCGCGATCCTGCTCGAGATCAACCAGGCCCGGATCGAGGCGCTCCAGGGGGTCCTCGGGCGTGGATTCGTTTCGGCTGCCCGTGCGCCGGGATTCGAACTCCATCCGCTCGAGGGTGGCGCCTGGTGGCGGATCGATCGGGAGGGACGGGTCACGGGCTTGAATGCCTCGGCCGATGACCTCGACGAGGAAACGCGAGCGCTCGCGTCGGAAGCCCTGGCTCTGGATGATCCCCTCGTGGTTTCGGGCTCGCCCTGGGATCCCATCCGATTCGCCTCGCCCGATCGCGCGCTCGAGACGGTCGTTGCCGGACGCATCGATGCGCCCGTATCGGGACTCGTCCTGATGGCCCTTTTCCTCGTCGATGTGGTGGTCTTCGGGCTGTTCGGGGTCACGCTCCTGCGACGGCGGGTCGTCGGACCGCTTCGCCGGCTCTCACGTGCGGTTCGCGAGATCGGTGAGGGAGACCTGCCTGCGACCGTGCCCGTCGAGGGGGCTGGCGAGATCGAGGCACTCGGTTCGGCCTTCAACGAAATGCAGGCGGCGCTGACCGCGCGCACGGGAGCGCTCGAGAAGGCGGTCCGCGACCTCCGGACCGCGAATGCCAGCCTGTTGCAGGCTCGGACCGGGCTCGATCGCGCGGAGCGCCTGGCGATGGTGGGGAGTCTGGCCGCGGGCGTGGCGCACGAGGTGGGGAACCCGATGGGGGCGCTGCTGGCCTTTCTCGACGTGGCATCCCGGGACCCGGGGCTCGGGGACGAGGGCCGACGCTGTCTCGAGCGGGCGATCGAGCAGGGCGAAAGGGTGAGGATCATCCTCCGACAGCTGCTCGATTTCTCGCGACCGCCCCAGGTCGAACACGGGCCGATGCGAATGGGCGAGGTCGTACGCCAGGTCGTCGAGCTGATCTCCGCCCAGAAGGAGTTCTCCGACATCGAGTTCGAGATCCGTGCGCCGGAGGAAGACGCTCGCGCCTGGGGAGACGTCGGCATCGCTTCCCAGATCCTGCTGAACCTCGCGCTGAATGCCGCGGCTGCGATCCGGGAATCCGCGACCAGGAAGATCCGCTTCGAGATCCGGGGCGACGTATCGCGACGACGAGCCGGTGAAGACCAGCCGGTTTCCGCTGCGGGGAGACGCGTCGAATCGATCGTCTGCCGGGTCGCCGATTCGGGGCCGGGAATCGATCTCGAAGATCCCGAGCGGATCTTCGACCCCTTCTTCACGACGAAGGCGCCGGGAGAAGGGACGGGGCTCGGGCTGGCGAACGCTCGGAGACTGGCCGAGGAGATGGGCGGGGGGGTGGAGCTGGAGCAGGTCCGCTCGGATCTCGGCGGTGCGCAATTCCTCTTCCGGATGCCAGCCGAGAATGGCCGGGCCGCGCCGACCGGCGAAGTGCGCAGACCCGAGGAGCGGGGAGCGCCGGAGCCGGATGGCGCGCCCGCGGCAGACAGTGCGGAGGGCGGATCCGTGCGGGATCAATCCCGGATTCCGTAGTCCTTGATCTTGTAGAGCAGGGCGCGGTGGCTGATCTCGAGCAGTTTCGCCGCATGCGTGCGGTTTCCGCCGGTTCGGGCGAGCGCCTTGCGGATCAGCTCGGCCTCGAAGGCCTGGCGTGCGCGCTTGAGGGAGAAGTCGGTATCCGTTTCGGGACCCCTTTCTCCGGTCGTGGGGCCGGACCCGTTTGCGGGCATGCGAATGGCCGGCGGGAGAGCGGAAGCTTCGATCGTCTCCCCGTCCGTGAGGATCATGGCTCGCTCGATCATGTTCTCGAGTTCGCGGACATTCCCCGGCCATCGATGGCGGACGAGCAGGTCGAGGGCTTCATCGGAAACGCTGCGAATGTTCTTCCCCAGATCGTGGCTGAAGCGCGACAGGAAATGATCGACGAGGAGCGGGATGTCCTGGCGTCGCTCGCGAAGGGGAGGGACCTCGAGGCGGACGACATTCAGGCGATAGAAGAGGTCCTCCCGGAATCGCCCGGCCGCGATCTCGTCCTCGAGGTTGCGGGCGGTGGCGGCGATGACACGAACGTCGATCGATTGGGATTTCGAATCGCCGACCGGTCGGATCTCCTCCTCCTGGATGGCGCGGAGGAGTTTCACCTGGAGCGTCGTCGGCAGCTCGGCGATCTCGTCCAGGAAGAGGCTTCCCTGGTTCGCCTCGGCGAAGAGTCCGCGATGGGCCCGACTGGCCCCCGTGAAGGCGCCCTTCACGTGGCCGAAGAGTTCGCTCTCGAGAAGGTTCTCGGGAATCGCTCCGCAGTTGACCGCCACGAAGGGCGCATCCCGGCGTGGGGATTGGGCATGGATGGCACGCGCGATCACCTCCTTGCCCGTCCCGCTTTCCCCCGTGACGAGGACCGTCGATTTGAAGGCCGCGGTCCGTTCGAGCAGTTCCAGCAATTCGATCATGCCGTCGGACGCCGCGACGATCGCGCGATCGCCCAGCGTTCGGGACATGTCGCGCTCGAGAAGCTGGTTCTTGCGGCGGAGGGCCTCGCGTTCGTGGGCCTTCAGCAGGGTGAGCCGGATCTCGGAGGGCTGGAAGGGCTTGGCGAGATAGTCGTAGGCGCCTCGCTGGATCGCTTCGATGGCGAGATCCTGGGTTCCGTGGGCGGACATCAGGATGATCGGCACCTCGGGAAGCTGGCGGGCGATCTGGGGCATGAGATCGAAGCCGTCGATCCCCGGCATCCGGAGGTCGCAGAGCACGACGTCGACCGGACTCTCCTCGATCATCTGCAAGGCGGTCTCGCCGCAGTCGGCGCAGAGGACCTGGTAACCCTCGGCAGCCAGGATGAGCTGGAGACTCTCTCGCAGGGCTTCATCGTCGTCCACGATGAGAATACGGTCGAACACGTTGGCTCCTGGGGAATCGGGACGTTGCCCCGATCCTGGATTCCGGTCTTCGTCCTCGTATCGGTCAGCAAGTGTGGCGAGTGAAGGCCTGGCCTGGGGCAGTTCGGCCCCATCGTGTCCGGATGTCCTGCCCGATGCCTGCATTCGGGAGAGATGTGATCCGCCGCACAACGAAGCCGCGTCGAGGTGCCTCAAGTCCCTGAATCTCCGTTCCGATACAGCAGGAGTCGGACCCGACCAGAGTGGGACGGGTGGCGGAGGATGATCGGTGGGCACGAATCAGGTTCAGAGGTTCCGGGAGAATCTCATGATGAGCAAGGCAGAGCTTGCCCGGAAGGCGGGCCTTTCGACGCTGACGATCGATCGCGTGGAGGCTGGCCGGCCGTGTCGGTTGGACACCAAGCGGAAAATCCTGTTGGCCCTCGGTCTCAAAGTTTCTGACAAGGACCGGGTTTTTGGAGCCATCGGCCTCTCCGGCGAAGCAGCCGGAAACGTCGAGAGCGGATCGCGGAGGGGATACTCGGGATGAAATTCTCGCTACCGAGCTTCGGCAAGACCTCGGTCATTGGACTCGACATCGGATCGAGCTCCGTCAAGGCTGTCGAGATCACACAAAAGAGCAAGGACAAGGGCTTCGAACTCCGCTCCCTGGGGCAGGCGGCGCTTCCCCATGAGGCGATCGTCCAGGGCGCCTTCCTCAACTCGAGCGCCATCGTCGACTCCATCCGGGAGGCCATCGACTCCGGTCGCATCAGCGGCAAGGAAGTGGCTGCGTCGGTCTCGGGTCATTCGGTGATCGTCAAGCGGGTGAACGTTCCGCAGATGACGCGCGAGGAGCTCGAGGACCAGATCCAGTGGGAAGCCGAGCAGTACATTCCCTTCGACGTCAACGAGGTCAATCTCGATTTCCAGATCCTGGACGCGAACGAAGAAGAGGGGCAGATGGATGTTCTTCTCGTCGCAGCCAAGAAGGATCTGATCGATGACTACTACCAGGTGATCACCGAAGCGGGACTGACGCCCGTCGCGATCGATGTCGCGGGCTTCGCGGTCCAGAACGCCTTCGAGCTGAACTACGAACAGGATCCCGCGGCCGTGACGGCCCTCGTCAACATCGGATCCCAGGTCGTGAACATCAATGTCCTGCGAAACGGCGTGCCCGCCTTCACGCGCGACATCATGACCGGTGGTGCCCAATACACCGAGGAGATCCAGAAGGCCCTGTCCGTTTCCTTCGATGAGGCGGAGCGGATCAAGATCGGCAATCCGGAGGGCGGGGCACAGGTCCAGGAGGTCATTCCCCAGGAAGTCGAACAGGCGATGCGGAGCGTCTCCGAGACGGTGATTGGAGAGATCTCCCGCTCCCTCGACTTCTTCGCTGCGACCTCGGCGGACGCGCGGATCTCGAAGGTTCTTCTTTCGGGTGGCGGATCGAGGATCGCCGGGTTCGCGGGGGCCTTCAATGAACGCACCGGCCTCGAAACCGAGCTGATGGATCCATTGGCGCGCATGCTGCCGAGCAAGGGGTTCGAAGCGGAATACCTCGAGTCGATGGGGCCGCTGCTCGCAGTGGGAATCGGCCTGGCCACCCGGAGGATCGATCGATGATGATGGAAATCAATCTACTGCCGCACCGCGAGGCGCGGCGGGTCGCCGACCTTCGCGAGACCGTCGCCGTCCTGCTCCTGGGACTGGTCATCGTCGCGGCCGGCATCTTCTTCATCGACCAGAGCCTCAAGAGCGACCTGGCGACGAAGAAGGCGACCGTGGTCCAGCTCGAGGCGGACATCGAGCGCTACAAGCCACAACAGGCCAAGGTCGAGGCCTTCAAGAAGCAGAAGAAACAGCTCCAGGACAAGCTCGACATCATCGCGAGCCTCGAGAAAGCGCGAAGCGGACCCGTGCGGGTACTCGACGAACTCTCGTCGAAGGTTCCGGATCGTCTCTGGTTGACGAGCATCTCGACCAAGGGCAAGGGCATCAAGCTCGAGGGGAAGAGTCTCGACACGGGCGTCGTCGCGGATTTCCTCCGCGGGCTCAATCAGTCGCCGTTCTTCAGCAACGTGGATCTCGACAAGACGAGCGGAGGAGAAGTCGTGCGCGGCGTACGACTCGTCAACTTCGTGATCCGCGCAGACATGGAATCGCCGGTCGAAGAGACCGAAGCGTCCTGACCCGGAGGGAAGAATGGCATTGGATCTCAACATCGATTTCGACGAGAAAATCGAGCAGCTCGCCAGGGTCCCGAAGACGATCCGCCTCGCGGTCGTGGGCGCCATCCTGGTGTTGATCTCCGCGGGCTACTGGTTCTTCTCGTACCAGCCGACGAAGCAGGAACTGCGAACGCTGGCGGTGCGTGCCCAGGAACTCCAGAGGAACCTGAACAACGCCCGGTCGGTCGCCAACAACGTGGCGGGTTTCGAAGCCGAGGTCGCGGGCCTGGAACGGGACCTGGACCTGGCCTTGAAGCAGCTTCCGAACAAGAAACAGTTCGAGGACCTGTTGCAGGACATCAGCACCGCGGGAAAGAAGGTCGGCGTCACGATCAAGTCGATCGATCGGGACCAGGAGATCGAGCGCGATTTCTACGCGGAAGTGCCCTTCAAGATCGAGATCGAAGGGGAATACCACGACCTGGCCCGCTTCTTCGAGATGGTCGCGAACCTGCCCCGAATCGTGAACATGGGCAGCCTGGACATCAAGGTCGCGAAGGAAACCCGACAGTCGACCCGACTCAAGGTGAAGGGCCTGGCCACGACATTCCGATTCCTGAACGACGAAGAGGCGTGAGCGCATGGACGAGCGAGCCGAGGAGCGGGGAGCTGTGATGCAGAAGAAATGGGTGAAACTGCTTTGCGTGGCACTCCCACTGCTCTTGATGACGATGGGGTGCGGCGAAGAGGTCAATCCGGATACGCCGACGACGGCCGACTTCATGAAGGAGCGCGAGGCCCTGGCCGCGCGGACCCGCGCCGAGAAGGCAAGCAAGCCCACGCAGGTGGTCGCTGGTGCCAGTGCGGACTCCGAGGACATGGAGACGGACTACGCCGCTGGAGAGCGCGACTACTTCTATGACCCACGCGGGAAACGGGATCCGTTCCGTTCATTCCGATTCGTGGAGGATGGTCCCAAGGAGAAGGAGTTCGGTCCCCTTGGTGATTTCGAGCTGGGACAACTCGAGCTTTCGGCCGTGATCTGGGACGCGTCGAATCCGCGCGCCTTGATCCTCGATCCGGGAGGTCGCTCGTACATCGTGCGTGAGGGCTCGCAGATCGGGAAGAACAACGGGCAGGTAATTCACATCGGCGACAACCTCGTTCTCGTCAAGGAAACCTACGAAAATCTTGCAGGTGAACAGACGACGAAGGACGTGGAACTGCGGATTCGTCTGAGCCAGGGAGGGTGAGCTCAATGGTCAATCCGAATAACGGATGGCTTGTTTCGGGGATTCAGAGCGTGATCGCGGCATTCGTCGTGACGGTCATCGCGATGGGTTGCGCTTCGCCGCCGGCACCTTCGAGTGCCGACGGGGAAGCGATGGTACAGACACTCGGAGAGGTTTCGGTGTCGCGGGACGAGGATGCCAGCGTCGTCTGGCTCGACGGACTCGTCGATCCGATCTACTCGGTTTCGTCGTCCGACGATCCGAACGTCATCGTGGTCGATCTGGTGGGCGTCGAGAAGGCGGAAGCGGCGAGCCTGATGGGTGCCGTTTCCGATGAAGCGATGCAGATCGCGGCCTACGACGGTGTCATCGACCTGGTGACCGTGGCGAGCTTCGACGAGGAAGGCGATACGCCGCTCACCCGTGTCGAGATCGTCATGGCCGAGCCGGGCCATGCAGAGGTGACGTCGACGCAGGACGGACTGGAGATCCGGGTGGTGCCGGGTGGCGACGACGACGAGATGGCGGACACCACGGGCCCGGAAGAGGGCGTCGTGGAGCGATCGGCGGCGCTCGAAGGGGAAGACGCGGTCGATCTCTGGGGTTC
>DRKE01000226.1 GCA_011051925.1 Deltaproteobacteria bacterium | reverse complement strand
CTCGAATGCTAGAAGAAGTCGTGGGGATCGCGTCTGCATCGAGGCGGGTCATGCGGACATCCTCACGTGGGATCGACACGACCGGCGGGCAGTGTCGATCCTGAAGGAGCAGTCCGCGGGGCGTCTCTGCGAGAATCCGCCCGTCGTGCAGGACGCGCAGGCCGATCGGTTGCGCGTCGACCTCGATCCGGTGCTCCGGAAACGCCTCCCATGCCATGGATCGCATCTCGTTCCCGCCAACATCCGGTCCGCGCGTCGCCGTTTCCACGGGTTCGCGCCCGGATCGGGAGCATACGGCCGGCGAGGAGAGGGGAACAGTCGCCGGGGCTCCTCCGGATCGGACGATTGAAACACGTTCTATTCTCTGCTTGACTGGTACGGGGTCCCTTCCGGAGGTTCGGGGATTTTTCGGTGTGGCCGTCCGACCAGGGGGCCGCCGGCGCGAGTGGATGCCCGCGGATTTCCGGAGCGGGACAAGGGAGCCCGCGAAGCCCGCGGCCCGGATGCAGGGAAGGGCTCGCAGGAATCCGGGGTGGAAGGGGGCGATGGACCAGATGGGCGATGAGCGCGACATGAACACGGCCGAGCGGGCGCTGACGGCGTCGCATACGCTCGAATACACCTACAAGCGCTCTCTCGGTCCGATCCTTTCGCGGTTCTTCACCGGCCTGCGCGATCGCAAGCTCTTCGGAATCCGGCGTGCGGACGGGACGGTGATGGTTCCACCCAGGGAATACGATCCGGACACGGGGCAGGCGCTCGACGAGATGGTCGAGCTGCCCGGGGAGGGCGTCGTTCGGAGCTGGTCCTGGGTGGCGCAGCCGCGGCCGCAACAACCCCTCGACCACCCCTTCGCCTACGCGTTGGTCCAGGTCGATGGATCGGAGACGCCTTTCCTGCATGTGGTCGATGCCGGGGACGAAGCGAACATGGAAACCGGCATGCGCGTTCGGATCCGATGGGCCGGCGAGACGGCCGGGGCGATCACGGATTTCGTCTTCGTTCCCGCCTGAGCTTCCGATCCGGGGAGGGCGGGATCGAGTGGCCGGTCGGATCGGGGCCTGGTCCGAGCCCCACATTGATCGGGGCGATCGGAACCCGGGATCGGGAGTGGGGTCGTGGGTCGAGAAGTAAGGAAGGAGGGAAGGGACGGGATGAATGCACACGACACGAGCGGAACGGAAGGCGACGGATCACCCGTGACGGTCCTGCGCGCGCCCATCGTTCTCGAATACGAATACAGCGCCGGCCAGTCGGCTTCCCGCTTTCTCCGTGCGATCGCGGAAGGCAGGCTGTTGGGCCAGCGCTGTCCCGTGGACGGGCGGGTCTACTTCCCGAGTCGGGGCTCCTGTCCCCAGCACGCCGTGACGTTCGGCGACGAAGTCGTCGAACTCTCGGACAAGGGGACGATCGTGACCTTCTCCATCGTCCGGGTACCCTCGAAGAACATTCCGCTCGAGCTGCCCTACATCACGGTGAACGTCCTGCTCGACGGGGCGGACACCATCCTCATGCACGTGCTCGATGCGGATCTCGATGACGTACACATGGGCATGCGGGTGCAGGCGGTCTGGAAACCGCGGGAGGAATGGACGACCTCGACCGAGAACATCCTCTTCTTCCGTCCGATCGATGAACCCGACGCCGACTACGACAGCTACAAGGAGCACATCTAGTGAGAGAGGTTGCCGTCGTCGGCTTCACCCAGAGCCCGTCGGTTCGCCGCGAGCCGGACCGCAACGAGGTCGAGATCCTGATTCCCGTGCTGCAGGCGTTGCGTGAGCAGACGGGGCTGGCGGGGGCCGAATGCGATTTCATCTGCTCTGGGTCGAGTGACTATCTGGCGGGCCAGTCCTTCGCCTTCGTTTCGGGACTCGACGCCGTCGGCGCCTGGCCCCCGGTCAGCGAAAGTCATGTCGAAATGGATGGTGCCTGGGCGCTCTACGAGGCCTGGGTCAAGATCCAGATGGGCTACGCGGACACGGCCCTGGCCTATGGCTTCGGCAAGCCGTCGATGGGGGACCTGCCGATCACCCTGGCGCTCCAGCTCGATCCGTATTCGGTCATGCCGCTCTGGCCCGACACGATCTCCGTTGCCGGGTTGCAGGCGCGGCATTGTCTCGAGCGGGGCCTCTTCACGGCCGACGAGATGGCGGCCGTCGCCGTGCGCGATCGGGGAAACGCGAAGACGAATCCGTACGCCCAGGTGAAGGGGGATTTCACGGTCGAGGGCATTCTCGCCGAGCCCTTCCTGGTCAATCCGCTGCGGAAATCCGATTGTGCGCCGATTTCCGACGGAGCCTCCGCGATCCTGCTGGCGGCGGGCGACCGTGCGACGCAGATCTGTGAACGGCCGGCCTGGATCCGCGGCTTCGAACACATCTGCGAACCGATGGATTTCGGGGTCCGGGATCTCGGCCGCTCGCGCGGAACGGAGATCGCGGCGGAGAAGGCGGGCGTTTCCTCGGACAAGATCGACGTGGCGGAACTCTCCGCGCCCTTCACCCACCAGTCGATCCTCGTCGAGCGGGCTCTCGGTCTCCCGCCGGAGACGCGGATCAATCCGTCGGGCGGCGCCCTCGCGGGCAATCCACTGATGGCGGTGGGCCTTTCCCGGATCGGCGAATGCGCAGCGCGGATCTTCCGGGGCGAGGCGGATCGGGCCGTCGCCCATGCGACCTCGGGGCCCTGTCTGCAACAGAATCTCGTTTGTGTCCTGGAGGGCCGGTAGGCGTGGCGGAACTGACGGCGGTCGTGGGGATCGGGCAGACGAAATACGAGGCGAAGCGGGACGATCTTTCGATGCCCGGCCTGGTTCGCGAGGCGGCGGAACGGGCGCTGGCCGACGCGGGCTGTTCCTGGGCGGACATCGATGCCGTGATCCTCGGCAAGGCGCCCGATCTCTTCGAGGGCGTGATGATGCCCGAGCTCTTCCTGAACGACGCGCTCGGCGGCGCCTACAAACCGATGTTGCGGGTCCACACGGCGGGGAGCGTGGGTGGCTCGACGGCGATCGTGGCCGCGAGCATGGTCCAGGCGGGCATCCACGATCGCGTGCTCTGCGTGGCCTACGAAAAACAGAGCGAATCGAATGCGATCTGGGCCCTCTCGATTTCGGTGCCTTTCTCCCTGGCGACCGTGGCAGGGGCGGGTGGCTATTTCGCGCCGCTCGTCCGCGGCTACATCCGCCGTTCGGGGGCACCCGAGGATACGGGGATCCGCGTGGCCGTGAAGGATCGGCAGAATGCGCTGCGGAATCCGCTCGCGCACCTCCACCTCGAGGACATCTCCTTCGATCTGGTCGCGAACTCGCCCATGTTGTGGGATCCGATCCGCTATCTCGAAACCTGTCCGAGCTCTGACGGGGCCTGTGCGCTCGTGATGGAGAAGGAATCGCTCGCGAGCAGACGACCGGACAAGGTCGCCTGGATCCATGCAACCGAGATGCGAAGCGAGCCGACGATGTTCTCGGGACGCGATCAGGTGATGCCCCGGGCCACCCTCGACAATGCGAAGAATCTCTACAGGAAGGCGGGAATCACGAATCCGCGCCGGGAGATCGACTGCGCCGAGATCTACGTGCCCTTCTCGTGGTTCGAGCCGATGTGGATGGAGGGGATGCTGATCACGGAGCGGAACCAGGGTTGGAAGATGACCTACGAGGGCGCGACCGCCATGGATGGCGATTTTCCGGTCAACATGTCGGGCGGCGTCCTTTCGTCGAATCCGATCGGCGCATCGGGGCTGATCCGATTCGCGGAGGCCGCCCGTCAGGTCCGCGGCCGGGCCGACCAGCACCAGGTCGACGGCGCGCGCAAGGCACTCGGACATGCCTATGGAGGCGGCTCCCAGTATTTCTCGACGTGGATCGTCAGCTCCGAGAAGCCCTGACCCACCTTGCGTTGAAAACCCCTCGAGCTGGAGGTCTTTCCGGACGGGGGGCCCCTCGGCGTGCAGGGGGCGCGCATCCGCTCAAGCCAGATCCCCGGAATTCCGATGGAACTTCGAGTCCAGACATCGCTCGCGGGAAGGAGTCGTTGTGGATCCGAGGAATCGAAGGGTTGGAGGGCTGGTCGGCCTGCTGCTGTGCAGCGGCTTCGTCCTGGGCGGCTGCGGCAGCTCCGATGGACTCGTGCTGCGGGTGGATGCTGAATTCAATCCGGTCGTCGGCGCGAATCAGCAGGTGGGCCTCAGCGAGGCCAATCGCGGCGTTGCCCAGAGCTTCACGGTCCTTGCGGCCGGGAAGCTCGAGAAGTTCTCCCTGATCATCACCGACGGGCCTTCAACCGATGATGGCGTGATCCGGATCACGGTTCGTCCCCTCAACGGAATGGGCGAGCCCGACCCGGACCCGGCGAGTTCGATCATCGTGCCGATCGATGTCGACACGTCGACGCTTCCAGCGACCCTGGTCGAGACCTTCACGGAATTCTTCGTCGGCAACGATCCCGGCCGCGAGGTCCTGCCCGGAGAGAAGTACGCCATCGTCGTCGACTTCGTCAGCCGGACGGGTGTCGATACCGCCGCGATCGCCCTCGTCCTCGGGCAGGATGATTCCGCGGGCGATCCCTATGCGGGCGGAACGGGATGGACCGGCGAATCCATGGTCGGCTTCACGGCGAACACCGACGATTACATCTTCCGCACCTACGTGCTTCAGTAGTCGTGGAATCCTGACGGGTTCGGTCGTGCGACCGACGACGAGAGCGTCCGAAATGCTTCGGGCGACCGTTGTGACCTCCTCCTCGCGAAAATTCCCGATGGGCGCCGTCGGCAGACATTCACACGGGGCCTTCGGTTGCGGCATCGTCCTGGATCCGGTCGGAAAAGGAATCGGCGAGGTAACGGGCGAGTCGTGATGCGGTGGGATCTCCGATCTCGCAGGTCACGTGCATCCGGTCGAAGTCGAACTCGAAGCGACGTCTGGTCTGCAGGCCCTCGGGTCGGCTCATCCGGATGTGATGGAGCGCGCCGATCGGCAGCTGGAAGAATCCCTTGTGGACACGCGGCACGGGCTCTGCCCGTACGGCTTCCCGCCAGAAGCGAAAGCCCTCGTCCGAGATGGCGAGATGGTATTCCGGCTCGCGCCTCGATCGCGCCCGTATGCGCTTCACGAGCCCCGAGATCAGGGCCATCGCGACGGTGACCGTGAAGCCGAAGGCGAGTGCGGGGAGTCCAAGCATGATCAGGAGGCCCCTGGCATAGCCCAGGGAGTCATGGCCCGATTCCCCCATGTGTCGGAACGCGAGGAGTAGCAGAGCGAGGAGCACCCCGTGCGCGAGCAGGCCGATGCCGAATCCGGAAGGGCGCCAGCGAAGCTCGGACGCTCCCGTGTGGACGGCGGGAAAGGTGAACCGGGCGGCCCGCAGTTTCGCCCTCACGTGCAGAGCTCGCTTTCGAACGCTCGGCAGAGGGCGACCACGCGGCGGCGAAGGCCGTCGAGATCTTCGCGCAGGCTCCGAGGATCGTCCGCCCCGGCTGAACGATGGGCGAGTCGTTCGAGCATGGACGCCTCGCCGTTGACCAGCAGGGTCGCCCCCTGATCGGCCACGACGAGGCTCACGGCGTCGGGGTCGATCCCATGGGTCGGCAGCTCGGCGGCCACGAAGTCCAGGTAGCGGCCCACGTGTTTGCCGCCTTCGCTACCACCGTCGTACTCCACCCGCTCGAGCAGGTCCCACGCGGCATCCCGATGGAGCACGAGCCGGTCGGGGTCGACCCGCGCTTCTCGCTCTCGCTGGCGTCGGGTCCGTTCGCGTTGCTGCCACCAGCGAACGAGGACGAGAGCGTTCGCGGCTGTCCCCAGTATGAAGAAGAGGATGATGTAGCCGAGAAAGCCGAGGAAGAAACAGGCGCCCAATGCGGCGAGTACGAGTGTCGACAGGAGTGCGATCGTCAGGAGAACCCATGGAGATCGGTAGGGTCTGCGGTGACGAAGGACGAATCGTTCTTGCGTACGCCTGGAGAGGGGCAGGTGGATGGCGAAACCACGAAAGACGCGTACCTGCACCACTCCGCGATGGATGAGAGCGGTGATGTCGACCGCGAAGTGGGCGTATTCCCAAGCGCTCTCCTCGCCGAGGCCAGCCTCGACTTCGCTGCAATGAAGCGCCTGGCGAATCCCTCCGAAGAGCCGGGTCGGAATCCAGGCGGGCGGGTCCGTCGGTTCGACCCGGAAACCGGGAGGCAGGATGCCGCGCAACGCGGCCACGACGGCGGCGCGGCGGCGAAAGCGCAGGCCCGCCAGCACGAGACAGCCCAGGGCCGCGAGTGCGATTGCGGCCATCGCAAGCCGGATTCCCGTCAGGAAGGAGGCAAACACCGATCCCTGGCCCCCAGTCGGTGCGGTCCGAAGGTCCGGTCACGGAATTCGCGATAGGGCCTCCCTCCGCCGTCGTAGAGGCAGTATCGGCTTCTCCGGATTCCTGCATGAGTGAATGGCGCCTTCGCGGCAGGGGGCGGGGGGGGACGGGAGCGCGCGCCGGGCGCCCCGTTCAGATCGCCTCGCGAAGGCCCTTCTGCGGAGGACGACGGGGGGATCCGCTGGCCCGATCAGCCGGTGCCGGTCTCGCTCGAGCCGGCGGCGCTTCTCGCATCGCAAGGGTCGCGGCGGTCGCGAAAACCGGAAAGCCGGTTCGAGTTGCGGGTGGTGGAGCCGGCGGGAATCGAACCCGCGACCTCTTGAATGCCATTCAAGCACTCTCCCAACTGAGCTACGGCCCCACAGGAGCGCGGATCCTAACGGGGAGGGACAATCCTGTCAAAAGCGCCCCGAATGCGCCGGCGCCGGGCCGGGGGCGGCCGGGCGCCGGCGCGGAGGGTCCCGGAGCGGGGCCGGCGTGGTATGCTCGATGGCTCGCCGGAGTGGTGGAACTGGTATACGCAGGGGACTCAAAATCCCCCGGCCGCAAGGCCGTGCGGGTTCAAATCCCGCCTCCGGCACCAGCGCGCTCTTCGGCCCGATGGGCCGGATCGAGTGCGGGGGGCCTCGCCCCGGAAGCGCGCCCGAGGGCGCGACGCAGCACGATCCGTGCATGGCGAAGGGATGGGAGAGGACGGGGGGCGCGATGGCAGATGCGACGGAAGGCGCTACGACGACCGATCGCACGCCCCTCCGCCCGGATCAGTTCGACCGCTATCGGCGACATCTGACGCTTCCGGAGTTCGGACTCGAAGGGCAGCAGAAGCTGCTTTCCGGGTCGGTGTTGCTGATCGGTGCCGGGGGGCTGGGCTGTCCGGCAGCGCAATATCTCGTCGCCGCGGGCGTCGGGCGGATCGGGTTGGTCGACGACGACGTGGTCGATGCCTCGAATCTCCAACGGCAGATCCTCTACGCGACGCGTGATCTCGGGCGACCGAAGGTCGAGGTCGCGAAGGAGCGGCTCGAAGGATTGAATCCCGACGTCCGCGTCGACGCCCATGCGCTTCGTCTCGACTCGGGCAACGCACTCGAGCTCTTCTCGGACTACGACGTCATCGTCGACGGTGCCGACAATTTCCCGACCCGCTACCTGACCAACGACGCCTGCGTCCTGCTCGGCAAGCCCAACGTGCACGGATCGATCTTCCGGTTCGAGGGGCAGGCGAGCGTCTTCGATGCGGCACGGGGTCCCTGCTATCGATGCCTCTATCCCGAACCGCCGCCTCCCGGAGCGGTGCCCTCGTGTGCCGAGGGGGGGGTGCTCGGGATCCTTCCCGGCACGATCGGGCTGGTCCAGGCGACCGAGACGCTGAAGCTTCTCACGGGGCTCGGCGAGCCGCTCCTGGGGCGACTGCTCCATTACGACGCGCTCGAGATGAGCTGGCGCGAGTTCAGGTTGCAGAAGGATCCCGATTGTCCGATCTGCGGGAAGTCACCCGAGATCCGTGAGTTGATCGACTACGAGGGGTTCTGCGGCATGCCCGCGCGAGAGGGCGGAAGCGCCGAGACGGTTCCGCAATGTTCGGCCGCACGCGTGGCCGAGCGTCTCGCGGCGGGAGAGCGACTCTTCCTGCTTGACGTGCGCGAGCCCGATGAAGTCGAGACCGCGCGGATCGAAGGTGCCCACTGGATCCCCCTCGGAGAGCTCGAGGAGCGGATCGGGGAACTCGAAGCCGTCCGGGATCGTCCGATCATCGTCTATTGCCATGGCGGCCGACGAAGCCTCGAGGCCGTTCGCCAGTTGCGCGCCCGGGGCTTCGATACAGCGGAGAATCTCGATGGTGGAATCGAGGCCTGGTCCTTGACCGTGGATCCCTCGGTGCCACGCTACCCGACGGGCTGACGCCGGACGATCCGATGGCTTCGGACCCGGGCCCGGAAAGATGGAGAACCGACTTGGCCAGACTGAAACTGCCCGATCCCCTTTCGAGACGACACCTGCTCGAAGGACGCCTCGATGAAGCGAAAGCCCTGGCGTTGGCGAGGGCCTATCTCGAGGTCGAACGCGAAGTGGAGGCGATCGATTTTCTCTCCGCGGCCGGGGGGGCCGACAACGAAGAGGCGGCGGGACTGCTGCGCGAACTGCAGGCGTCGGCTCTTTCCCGGGGCGACGTCTTCCTGATGAAATCGGCGAGCCGGGCGCTGGGCGAAGAGCCCGCGAATGCGACCTGGCGGGCGTTGGCCGATGCGGCCGCGGCCTCCGGGCGTTCCCGGGACGCCGAGGCCGCGGCGCGCCTGGCGACGGTGGGCGAGTAGGGCGCAGCGCCGGGTGCAGCGAGTGATCCGGATCGAGAATGCCCGCTCGCACAATCTCCGTGGCGTCGATTGCACCATTCCCCTGGGCCGATTGACCGTCATCACGGGGCCGTCCGGGTCGGGAAAGTCGACCCTCGCCTTCGACACGCTCTATGCCGAGGGACAGCGGCGCTATGTCAGTTCGCTCTCCGCCTACGCACGGCAGTTCCTCGAACGACTGGCGCGACCCGAAGTCGATCACATCTCGAACCTTCCGCCCGCGATCGCGATCGAACAGCGCAACGGCGTGACCGGGCCGCGCGCGACGGTCGGCAGCGCGACGGAGGTCTTCGATCATCTGCGTCCCCTCTTCGCGAGGATCGGGGAAACGATCTGTCCCGATTGCGGGGATCGGGTCGAGCCGGGGGGCGTGGCGGCCACGGCCGGTCGGATCATGAGAGAACACGCCGGCGAGCGGATCCAACTCCTGGCGCCCATTCGGAGTGGATCGGGACGGGCGGGGGCGGTTCGCGACGAACTCGTCCGCGACGGGCATGCCCGGTTGATGCTCGAAGACGGTTCTCCGCTCGATCTCCTCGAGAAGACACCCCGGGCCCGGCCATCGAAGAAGAAGCCCTGGTGGCTCGTCATCGATCGTCTCGTCCTGGAGGCGGGGCTCTCCCGTGCCGCGGAGTCGGCCGGGGAGGCGGGGGCGCCGGCGACTGGACAGGGAATCCGACTGGCCGAAGCGGTTTCGCTCGCGTTCGCACGCGGGGAGGGCGAACTGCGGGTCTGCGGCGTGGGGGAGCGGCCGGAGGACGCCACGGTCTATCGGGAAGGGCGCACCTGTGACGCTTGTGGCCGGCGTTTTCCGGAGCCGTCGCCCGGGCTCTTCTCGTACAACAACCCCCTGGGCGCCTGTGCCGGCTGTGAGGGTTTCGGAAGGATTCCCGAGATCGACTGGGCTCGTGTCGTCCCCGATCCCTCGCGAAGCCTGGCCGAAGACGCGATTGCGCCCTTCGCGACGAAGAGCGCGCGTCGCATGAAGCGCGCCCTGCTCGAGGCCTGCGCGGCCGTCGGTCTCGATGTCGATCGCCCCTTTTCGGACCTCGACGAGGCCGAGCGGAGATTTGTCCTCGAGGGAGACGATGGGGACTGGGGGGGCGTCCGGGCCTATTTCGAATGGTTGGAGGGACGTCGCTACAAGGTCCAGGCACGCGTGATGATCGCGCGCCATCGGCGCTACGAGACCTGTCCCGATTGCGAGGGGACGCGACTTTCGGAGGAGGCGAGAAGCGTACGGATCGAAGGGCGGTCGATTGCAGATCTGGGTCGGCTTCCGATCGGGGCGTTGCTCGATTGGATCGACGATCTCGTCGAGCGACGAGTCGGGGGGGAGGCGGCGGATCGTCTGCTCGATCTCCTGCAGAGGCGATTGCGGACGATCCATGCCGTGGGCCTGGGCTATCTCGGCCTGGACCGGATGGTGCGAACGCTTTCGGGGGGCGAGGCGCAGCGGATCCAGCTGGCGACCGCCCTCGGAGGCAATCTCTGTGCCTCCCTCTATGTCCTGGACGAGCCCTCGATCGGCCTGCACGCGGCTGATCTCGTCCGCCTGCTTCGTGTGCTCGAGGCGATCCGGGACCAGGGCAATACGGTGGTCGTCGTCGAACACGCGACGCAGATCATCCGCGCTGCAGACCATGTGATCGATCTCGGACCGGGCGCTGGTCGCGAGGGAGGGCGGATCGTCGCATCGGGGAGCGTGGCCGAAGTGGCCGCAGTTCCGGAGTCGAAGACGGGGGCGGCGCTGCGAGGGGAATACCGGAGCCGCCGGGTGCGCCGGGATCTTTCCGACACGCCGAAGCTGCGAATCGTCGGCGCGAACCTCCACAACCTGCGCGACCTCGACGTCGAAATCCCCCTGGGCGGACTCGTCGCCGTGACGGGCGTGTCGGGTGCCGGGAAGTCGACCCTCTTGCGGGAAGTGCTGGTTCCCGGTCTCGACCCGCGCGGTCCGCTCGATCCCGGGAAGCAGCCGTGGAAGCGGATCGAAGGAGCCGGGCAGATCGACGAAGTGGTCGTCGTCGACCAGTCTGCCGGCACGCGCAGCGCCCGGTCGAATCCGGCGACGATCACGAAGGCCTTCGACCTGATCCGCAAGCGATTCGCGGAGACCCGGGCCGCCCGGGCCCGAGGCTGGTCCCCCGGCACGTTCTCGTTCAACGTGGCTGGGGGGCGCTGTGAGGAATGCGAGGGCGCGGGCGAGGTGACGATCGACATGCAGTTCCTCGAGGATCTACGCGTGCCCTGCGACACCTGCGCAGGACGTCGCTATCGCCGGGAAGTGCTGGACATCCGGATCGCGGAACACTCGATCTCGGATGTGCTGGACCTCGCGATCGAGGAGGCGTGTGCCCTCTTCGCCGACGACCCGAAGATCGTGGCGCGACTGGAGCCCCTGGTGCGGGTCGGGCTCGGCTATCTGCGCCTCGGTCAGCCGCTTTCGACCTTGTCCGGCGGGGAACATCAGCGTCTGCGTCTCGGGCAGGCGCTCGTCGAGCGTCCCGGGCGGCGTCTCTACCTTTTCGACGAGCCGACGACCGGGTTGCATCCGTCGGACGTCGAGATCCTGCTCGGCTGTTTCGACGAGGTGATCGGGAGGGGCGCCAGCGTCCTGGTCGTCGAGCATGATCTCGAGGTGATCCGACGGGCCGATTGGGTGATCGATCTGGGTCCCGGCGGGGGGCCGGAGGGGGGCCGCATCGTCGCCCAGGGGCCTCCCGAGGCCATCGCAGGGGTTCGAGCCTCGCTCACCGGGAATCTTCTCCGGGATTCCACCTGACGGCTTTTTCCCCCTCAAATCGGCAGCAGGATGCTCCGATGAAGAGATCGTGAGCATCCAGTCCGGCGGCGCGATCCCGGCGAGTGAAATCCCGGGTGTCCATTTCACCGAGCAGATCGAAACGATCGGGCAGGCCCTGTCTCGTGATGGGGCACTCGGCGTCATCCTGATCGATGGTGCGCCCCTCGAACGGATCGAACGCCGCTACGGTGTCCACGTCCATCGGCGCGCGAGCGAGACGCTGCAAGACATTGTTCGGGCGGCCTGCGGGCCGGACCTCAGGAGCGGTGACCTCGTCGTGGGCGGATCGTCGAGCCCGGACGAACTGGCGATCTTCTTCTTCCGGTCCCGGTCGGATGACCGGTTCTATCGCGAGCGTCTGCCCGATCTGGCCGGGCGGATCGTGGAGCGGATCGCGAGCGATGGCCACAAGATCGTCTATCCCTATGACCGCGATGCACCCTATCTGCCCGTCGGTCATGCGACGGTCTTCTTCAATCCCGGGTTGGGCACCGCACGGCAGGTACTCGAGGCCTTCGAACACGCCCGCCGGGACGCGCGCCTGAACGACGGCATCGCGCGTCGGGAGCGCCACCGGATCTTCCAGGATCTCGTTCTGGCCGAGGACGTGGCGATTCTCTACGAGCCCATCGTGAATCTGACGACCCGCGAAGTCCTCGGGCACGAGGCGCTCGTGCGGGGTCCCTGGAAGTCGGAACTCCATTCTCCGGATCGCCTCTTCCAGTTGGCGGAGGAGACGGGACTCGTCTTTGAACTCGATTGCCTCTGCCGCCGCACGGCGCTGCGCGGCGCCCGAGGCCTCGAAGCCGGTCGCAAGCTCTTCCTCAACTGTCTGCCGACCGCGATCCACGATCCCGCTTTCACGGGAGAGGTGCTGCAGGAGACACTTCACGATCTCTGTCTCCGACCGGAGGATCTCGTCTTCGAGATCTCCGAGCGGGAGTCGATCGAGAATTTCGCGATCTTCCGGGAAGCCCGGGATCACTACAAGGAACTCGGCTTCCAGATCGCCCTCGACGATACGGGCGTCGCCTATGGCAGCCTGGAAGCGGTCATGGAGCTCGCGCCGGATTTCATCAAGGTCGACCTTTCCCTGGTTCGTGGAATCGACACCGACCCGCCCCGCCAGGAGCTGCTTCGCGCGCTGCATGCCGTCGCGGGCAAGCTCGGCGGCCAGATCATCGCCGAGGGCATCGAGACGAGTGAGGAACTCGAGACGCTCCAGGCCCTGGGGATCCCCTACGGTCAGGGCTATCTCTTCGGGCGCGCGGCGCCGCTGCGTCGCGCGCGATAGCGGCCGTCCCGCACGGGGGTTCCTCGGGCGATCGGGTGTCGAGTGGGTGGCGGCGAGGGACGGGAATCGAACCCGCCTGGATCGCGGCGACGCGATCCACACTCGATTTGAAGTCGAGGCCGGGCACCAGCCGCAGAAACCTCGCCGCGGCGGATCCTAGCAGGCGGAGCGACGGGCGTGGACCCGGACCGCCGTGCCGCTCAGTGGCGCATCCTGTTGCCGGGGAAGAAGGGCATGGGCATGTTGCCCTGTGAGACCTGCAGCTGGATCCCGAAGATCTGCCCGAATTCCTGCACGAGCCGGATCACGCGTCGGGTCGGGGGCTGGGTCTTGCCACTTCGGCCATTGTCGGCGTTGACGACGAAATGACCGATCTGCTTCCCGTCGTCGCGGATCGTCACGCGGGCATCGAGCGTGTCCGATCCGCTCATGCCGAAGAAGCCCGATACGCCGCTTCGAAGCCGGAATCCGGAGATCTCGATCTCCGTCCGGGCGGTTTCGGGCAGGCCTCCGAGATAGCCCTCGACCTCGCGTCGAACGCGGTCGATGACCTCGTAGTCCTCGAGGGCCTTGGCCTTCTTCGCGTTCTCCCTCACCTCGTCGGACACGTTGATCTCCAATCGGTCGTTGGAGAACGACAGCGTGTCTTCGTCGGCGAGGACCGGTGCCGGCAGGAGGAGCAGGATCGAAATGGCGATGCTCGAAATCGACTTCATGCCCATGCTTCCGTTCTCCTTTCGTGTCCCTTCGAGACCCGATCCCGGAGTATACGCATTTCCCGATCGGTCCTGCCCCGGCGAAACGCAGATTCCGGTTCCCAGTCGCGCCGCGACGTGTCATGCTTGTCGCGTGACGGACTACTCGCTTGGTGACGTTGCCCGGATCCTGAAGGTCTCGCCCGGCCGGCTCCGATACTGGCAGCGAACGGAGTTGATCGAAGCCATTGCGTCGAATCCCGAGGACGAGGGCTACGGCTTCCGCGACCTCGTCGTCCTCCGTGCGATCGTGTCGCTGCTCGATCGGGGGATTCCCCTGCAACGGATCCGTCGCAATCTCGAAGCGGTGCGCGATCGGCTTCCCGATCTCGATGATCCCGTCGCCGCGTTGCGGGTGTGGGATGAAACGTCACCGCGTCTCGTCGTGCGGAACGAAGGCAGGCTCGAGGAGCCGGGGGGACAGCTCCTGCTGGAATTCGAAGCGGCCGACGGCCCCCGTGTCGATGCCGAGGCGGCCCTGGTCGAATTCGGTCCGGCGGCTTCCCGGGGTCGCGGGCGCCGCTCGGTCGATGCGGGGACGAGTGTCGATGAAGCCCTGGTCTGGTTCGAGCGGGGGTGTGAACTCGATGTGGATCCGGGGAACTGGTCCAGCGCCATCGAAGCCTATGAGAAGGCCCTCGAGCTGGAGCCCGACTATGCGGATGCCTACTGCAATCTCGGGGCCGTGCGATACAACCAGGGGCAGCACAGCGAAGCCCGTCGCGCTTTCGAGGCCTGCCTCGCGCGCGAGGCGGATCACGTGGAGGCGAATTTCAATCTCGCGAACGTGCTCGAGGAAGAGGGCGATGACGAAGGGGCGCTGGCGCATTATCGGAGGGCGTTGACCGCGGACCCCCACTATCCCGATCTGCACATCAATCTGGCGTTGCTCTACGAGAAACTCGGTCGGGCCCGACCCGCGATCGACCACTGGCGCCGGCTCCTGCAACTGGATCCGCAGGGGTCCTGGGCGGAGGTGGCCCGAGCGCGACTCGAGAAGGCTCCGCATCGCAGCCTTTCCGGTCCGGAGTAGGCACGCCGGGGGCGGACGCTCGGTTCGGGTCGTTCGGGGTCCGGATCGGCGGCCGGTCCCGGTCCTCAGCCGTCCTCGCGTTCCGCGATCGAAGCGCGGTAGCCCTCGGCATCGAGCAGGACGTCGAACTGGGACGGGTCGCTGGGTCGCAGGGTGATCAGCCAGCCCTCGCCGTAACACGAATCGTTGACCTTCTCGGGCGCATCCTCGAGGGACTCGTTCACCGACAGCACCTTTCCCGAGAGCGGAGCGAAGAGGTCCGAGACCGCCTTGACGGACTCGATCGTGCCGAAGGACGCGCCCGCCTCGAGGATCGCGCCGACATCGGGCAGTTCGACGAAGACGACCTCGCCGAGCTGGTCCTGGGCGTAGTCGCTGATGCCGATCACGACGTCGTCGCCGTCGCGGCGGATCCACTCGTCGTCGCGGGTATAGAGCAGGTTCTCCGGAATCTCATGGTCCGCCACTGGACGATCACTCCTGGTTGGATGGCCGAAAGGCGTGGTTCGCCGGGGTCATCGGTCTTCGGTCCCGCTTGTCGGGATCCGGGCTTTGCGCGGATCGTAGAAGGGGCGTTCGACGACCCGCGCCGAGACCACTCGGGTCCGGATCCGGATCGAGAGGGCCTGCCCGATCCCGCTGCGCGCCTGCGGAACGTAGCCGAGGCCGATCGACTTTCCGAGGGTCGGGGAGGGCGCGCCCGACGTGACGTGGCCGATCACGCGATCGGCTTCGACGATCTCATGACCGGCGCGGGCGATGCCCCGGTCGATCAATTCGAAGCCGACGAGGCGGCGATCCCGGCCCGGCGTTCCG
>DRKE01000225.1 GCA_011051925.1 Deltaproteobacteria bacterium | reverse complement strand
GTACGGGCCGTCAACAAACCCGCCGAGGCGTTCATCGGACTCGAAGACGATATCCGCGGGTGTTCCATCGACGAGGTCCTCGAGCGCAAGGGGCTTGGCGAACTCGTCGCGACCGTACGTTCGCTCGCCGAGGACTCGGGCGGCTCTTTCGAAGAGGTCGATCTTCCCGTGGGCGGCGGAAACCGCGTGCGCATTTCGAGTCAGGCCCTGGTGGACGAGTCCGGCGAGCCGATGGGCCGGGTGATCCTCTTCAAGGAGATCTCCCACGAGCCGCTCACCCGCGAGTTCGAAGAGATCGTGAGCCGGGTTTCCTCGGCAGACGGACCGCTCCGCAGCATTCTCGACGAAGCCCTGATCTCGCTCGAGGAACTCGGCGAGCGCGTCGCCAGCGCCCAGGTCGAATCGGCCAACATGACGGAGCTCGCGGAGCGCGTCTCGCGGACACGGACGGCGATCGCGAACT
The DNA here is from genome assembly GCA_011051925.1 of Deltaproteobacteria bacterium. Lineage (GTDB taxonomy): Bacteria > Myxococcota_A > UBA9160 > UBA9160 > UBA4427 > UBA4427. Next base: position 4,441 of record DRKE01000225.1, on the reverse strand, counting down.
GGCTGGCGGTCGATGATGCCCTGGCCGACGAGGAATTCCCCGACGCCCAGCTGTTGCGGGACCGGATGAGGGTCGCGGCGCGCCGCTGGCCCCGTTCCGAGTCGCTGCCGCCCCGGGTCGTGAAGCTGATGCAGACCGTCGAGGACTACTACGAAACCGGCGAGAATCCTCGCGAGCGGATCCTCTGAATCATGGCGGTCACCTCCCCGACCCGGATGGACGGCGCCGACGAGTCGTCGCTGCCGCCCGCTGCCCTTCCGCGACTCGAACTCCGGATCGAGCGGCTCCAGCTGGTCTTTCGCTTCACGCTCGCCTTCCACGCCCGCGAGGTCCGCTTCGAGGTCGCCGAGGAAGGGGGCCGCTTCGAACGGATCTTTCCCGAGACCTTTTCGTTCCATGCCTCACGGCACGATCCGACGGAACTCTTCCTGCAGCTCGAGGATCTCCTGACGTCGCCTCAGATTCTCAGCCCCAGGGCGAGCGCCCGGGATGCACGCAATCTGGTGGCGCGCGTGCTCGCTGCCGTCCCGCGCTATCTCGACGGCCTTTGCGAGGTTCTCGACGCCGGAAGTCGATTGCAGCCCGAGGCCCGGCTGCGCTTCCACCAGGACGTCGCGCTCCTGGCCCAGATCCTGCTCCGCTTCTCGGAGTCCCATGAGCTGATCGATGGTCGACAGGTCCGGGTGGCCGCCTGGTCCCTGCGTCGACGTATCTACGAGTCGCTTCGCGTGTTGCTGGAGGGACGGGTCGATCCCGGCTACCTCCGGGCCTACATCGAAGGGCGCGTCCATCCCGTCGATCCCAGCGACGATCCGAGCGAGAGCGGGTTCTTCCAGGTCCTCGAGACGGGGTCGCCCGACGCCGTCGATCGGATGGTCGTCCGCATGGCGGAGCGCGCCTTCTATCTCTGGCTCGAGGGGGTCTGTCTCGATGAGGAGAACCAGGCCTTCGAGAAGGAGGACTCCCCCTTTGCCGATCGGGAGACGGAAGTCCTTCGCGCGATCACGGTCTCGCGCACCGAGCGGATCGATCGGAGCCGGGATCTGATGCCCTTCCTGCGCCGGGCGGATCGCAATTCCCAGCGGATCCTGGGAAAGCTCGAACGCTGGTTCCTGCGGATCTACGACATCCAGCACTCCTCCGCGATCATCCACCATGCCGCCATGCTCTTTTCGGGGAGCGGGGAGACGGACCGGGTCCTCACCTGGCACCGGCCCGGCATCCTGGCGGGGGTCCTGACCTTGATGGCGGCGCCCTTCATCGCGGCCGCCTTCGGATACGAGCGAGCCCCGATCTTCTTCGACGGACTCTGCGCGGCGGAGGTCTTCATGATCAATGCCGCGGCCATGTGGTTTCTCCTCTACCGATTCTGCTGGAAACGCGATCTCTCCTTCTTCCATGCCTCGGTGCCCCGGATCGGTGCGGGCATCATCGTCGGATACCTGCCCGTCTTCCTGATCGATGAGGTCTGGGATCTGGCGAGTCGCCCGACGCTCGCTCTCGACGCCGTCGTCGTGATGCTCGGCCTCGTCACACTCCTCTACGTCTACGTCGAGATCGCCCGCCGGATCCCGGACACGGCGGTCGCCTTTGCGCGAGCCCGCTCCCTCTTCCTGCTGGGGGTGGTCCAGGCCTTCGGCTTCGGCGTGGTGATGACCGGACTCATCGGACCCTACATGGCCGCGCGGAACTGGTCGCCGCCCTCGGGTGAAGTCGATGTCGAGATCCTGCGCGAAAGTCTCGCCCCGATGATCGGTGAGCTGCCCCACGTGGTCGGAATCGGCCCTCTCTACGCGTTTCCTTCCGCGCTCTTGCTGATGACCTTCCTGTCCTTCTTCATCGGGATCTTCCTCCAGCTGATGTGGGAAGAGCTTCCGATCACCGAGCCGCTCTGACGCAATGTCGATTGCGGTTTCCCGGGGTTCGTGGGTAGCGGCCCACCCCGTCGATCCGTAGACTTCCGCCGCGACCGATCGGAGCGCGCCGGAGATTCGGAGGAGATTGCATGGAAACCGAGCACCGCCGAGTGCTCATCATTGGCAGCGGTCCTGCCGGTTTCACGGCCGCCATCTATTCGGCCCGTGCCGGTCTCGAGCCCCTGATGCTGGCGGGTCTCAACTTCGGTGGCCAGTTGATGATCACGACCGAGGTCGAGAATTTTCCGGGCTATCCCGATGGTGTGACGGGGCCGGGGATGATGGAAGATCTCCAGAAGCAGGCGGAGCGCTTCGGAACGGCGGTCCTCTTCGAGGATGCGACGGAAGTCGATTTCTCGGAACGTCCCTTCCGCGTCTCGACCGCACGGATGGACTACACGGCCGACGCCGTGATCGTCGCGACCGGCGCATCGGCGCGTTGGCTCGGCCTCGAATCCGAACAGCGGCTGATGAACAAAGGCGTTTCCGCCTGTGCGACCTGCGACGGTGCCCTCTTCCGGGGAAAGCCCATGGCCGTCGTGGGCGGCGGCGATACCGCGATGGAGGAGGCGCTCTTCCTGACGCGGTTCGCGACGAAGGTGACCGTCATCCATCGGCGCGGCGAACTCCGGGCCTCCCGGGTCATGCAGGAGCGCGCCTTCGCGAACGACAAGATCGAATTCGCCTGGCATTCCGAGGTCGACGAGATCCTGGGAGACGATTTCGTCACGGGTGTCCGTCTGCGCGACGTGCGGGACGGTTCGACCCGTGAGATCGACGTCGAAGCGGTCTTCATCGCGATCGGACACCAGCCGACGACGGCACTCTTCGACGGGCAGCTCGAAATGGATGGATCCGCCTATCTCGAGGTCGAGGCGGGGTCGACGAAAACGTCGGTCGAAGGGATCTTCGCCTGTGGCGATGTGGCCGATCCGACCTACCGTCAAGCGATCACCGCGGCGGGCACGGGATGCATGGCGGCGATCGATTCGGAACGGTGGCTGGCGGAGCAGGGACTTGGCTGAGAATCCGACATCGGTACGGAACATCCGAAGGCGTTGGTGGAGACGGGGATGAAGGCGCAGGCGGACACGCAAGGTGGCAGGCGGTAGGTGGTAGAAGGCGGAACAGGTGCCTTCAGGAGAGCCCGACCATGGGTCTCACGAGAGAACAATTCGAGCAGCTGACGAATCGCTCCCCCGACATCATCGTCGGCACCGATCGCAAGGGTCGGGTCATCTACTTCAACGACGGCGCCCACGATACCCTCGGCTACGACGAGGAAGAAGTCCTGGGCCAGTTCGTCGGACTCTTCTATCCGTCGGTCGAAGAAGCCCGACGCGTCGCCGACGCGATGCGCAGCCCGGATCACGGAGGTCCCGGCGTCGTCAACACGCTCGAGACGACCTTCATCGCCCGTTCCGGAGAGGAGATTCCCGTCGCGATCTCCGGGACCCTGCTCTATGACGAAAAGGGCGAGGAAGACGGCACGATCGGTTTTGCCAAGGACCTGCGCGGGATCCGTCACAAGGATCAGCTGGCGACCCTCGGCGAGGTCGCCATCGGGCTCGCCCACGAAATCAACAATCCCCTCGCGGTGATCGTCAATCAGGCGACCCTGCTCGAGCATGACATCGCCAGGCTGGCAGGAGACGCGGACTCCTCGGTCGAGAATGAAAGACTCGATGCGATCCGGCGGGAGGTCGCCCGCATCACGGAGATCGTCGAGCGCCTGAGCGAAATGGTGGAATCCGATTCCTACGAAACGATCCACTATGTCGGTCCAGCACGCATGGTCGATCTGCGGAGCGAAGACCGGAAACGCTACGAGCCCGATCCCCGTCTCCGGGGATTGCGCATTCTCGTCGTCGATGACGACCAGGGCATCAGCCGTTCGCTCCAGGAGATGCTCGAAGCCGATGGCTGTCTCGTCGAAGTGTCGGAGGATGGCGAGCGGGCTCTCGAACTGCTCGCGGAACAACCCTTCGATCTCGTCCTGTCCGACGTGGTGATGCCCAGGATGGACGGCTACCAGCTCTACCACGAGATCCAGAAGCGCTATCCCGATCTACCGGTCCTGATGATGACCGCGTTCCACTACGACAAGGACCATATCATCAAGCGGAGTCGCATGGAGGGGCTCGAGGGCGTGATCTTCAAGAAGCCGGTGGATCCGGACCGATTGCGTCGCACGATCATCGAATCCGTGGGAAAGGGATGACATGCTGAAAGACCCCGATATCCGATTGCTTCTCGACGAGCGGACCATCCGCCACATCCTCGCCCGCTATTGCCGGGGGCTCGACCGGATGGACAAGGACATGGCCTATTCCAGCTGGCATCCCGATGCGACAGCCGTCTACGACGGGCTATTCGAAGGAAGCGGGCATGACTTCATCGACTGGGCCTGGAAGACCCATGCGGAACTGGACCGTCATTTCCACCAGATCAACAACACGGTCATCGAGCTATCCGGGGACCGTGCGACGAGCGAGGCCTATGTCACCGTGGTCGTCTGGACGAAG
>DRKE01000224.1 GCA_011051925.1 Deltaproteobacteria bacterium | reverse complement strand
CGGATCCGGGCCTCGACGATCCGGAGGCCCTGGTGGAGGGCGCGCTCCGCCTGTCGCCTGTCCTGCTCCGCGCCCCGTCGGATCCGATCGAAGCGATCGAATCCGGAGACGAAGAGACAAGCCATCGCGAGCCACAACGCGAGGAGCCGCCCGGGCCCACCCCCCGTCGTCGGCGACGCGCGGTGCCTCGGGCGCCCCCCTTCCGACCGACCCGCTCCCCGACGGCCCGCTCCTCCCATGAGCCGGACCAGCAGAGCGGCCGAAGTCGCGATGCCGGCCACCAGACAGAAAAGAGGCAGGGTCTGCGGGATCCGGCCTCCCCGATCGGCCCATCCGATTCCGATCAGGAGCGAGCCGAGCAGGAGGAGCGGCCGGGCGGTCATCGGTGGTGGAGCCCCTCACGATCGCCCCGCCTCGCGGGTCGACGACTGCAGCGACACGGGGCCGGCAGGGGGGCACACCGCGTCGGCTCGACATCGCCGGGCGACGATCTTCACCCGCCTCCGGAAACCTGCCGGGAGACGCCGATCCGATCCAGCCGGGTCCGCGAGGTCACGCGATCGGAACGGGGGTTCCGGGATCGACAGGCGAGGCGGTGCCGAACGGCGAGACGCGGAAGCCGGGGATCGGCCGGCTCAGTGGAGGACGCGCCGGGGCGATCGTGCAGGGCGGGTGCGCATGCGCTGGGCATAGGCGGCGAGCACCTCGAGCACTTCGTCGAGCTTCTCGAGTTCTCCGGTAAACGCACCGAGCAGCCGTTCCACCTCGCGCACGTCACGCAGGTTGCGTTCCACATCCTCCTGCAGGTCCGCCTGGGCCTCGAAGGCGAGGACCGCGCCCCGCATCAACGACGCGGCCGAGCCCCGGCCGAGTTCCCGAGAGGCCGCGAGAAGTCGTTCGGAAACGCGGGCCGCCGAATCGCTCGATACGCCCCGCTCGATCAACCGTGCCTCCCACTCGTCGCGCGACCGCGGTTCCCTTCGAAACGCCTTCTCCTTCGTGCCCGGATCCGGTCCTGCCCCGATTTCGCGCCGCCAGAATGCCCAGCTCCTGCTCCATTCCATGGTCCCGGTTTCCATCCGCCTGCGATCGCTCCGATCGCGTGAGACCGCGTCCTCCACGCGATCGGGAAATCCATTCCTCGCGCGATGGAAGAGAGCAAGTTCGATGCCACGATTCCGGACTGGTCCCGACCGGCAGATCCTGCGCGAGACCACCGGACGACCGCGCCCAGATGGCCTCAGCCGCCCCTCATCGGGTCAATGGAGAAAGGAGCGGCGTGCGCAGGGAGTAGTTCTTTTCCGCCTCTGGGCAATTCGGGACCGTCGGTCCGGGGTCCGGCCGATCGACATCGGATGGACGGCGCCCCGCGCGCGCCGACGCGGCCGGCCGCCCGTCAGTCCCGCCACTGCATCGGCACGCGCGCGTCATCGGCTTCGCCTTCGAGAAGCCGACGCTGCCGATCGAGCTCTTCGAGCGCCTCGTTCAGCTCCGATCTGCGACGGGCCCAGTTCGGATTGATCTCTTCGAGCATGCTCTCGACGGCCCGTCGGCGCTGGGCGAGCCGCGCGAACTCGGCCTTCCACTGGTCCTCGCTCCGGCCGCCGCGTATCCGCCCGGCCTCGACCAGGCCATTCGGCCGAAGCGTGACGACCCCACCGCCGGGATCGACGCGATACTCGAAGTGGTTGAAGAACGAGAGACCCAGGAGTCCGACGGACATCGTCTCGCTCACACTGGCGGGCACGTGCTCGACCCGCGCCCCCCCGAGATCGACACTGTCGAGGGTCACCAGGCTCTGCTGGACGACGCCATTGGCGGTCCCATAGTAGGCGGTCCGTGCCCCCTCGAGATCGAGTTCCAGCTCCTTGGCCACCCAGGCCGGAAGCAGGACGTCCGAAGCGCCGGTATCGATGTAGAACGGAGCCGTCACCCGATCGTTCAGGCGGACGTTCACCTTCATCGTGCTCCCGGTCTTCTGGACGCGGACCCGATACACGGGTCGTGAGCCCGGGGACGCCGGTGAAGCGCGACCCGGGCGGCGGGTGCGCAGCGATGCGGGCGAGGGCTCGTAGCGCTGGACCACGTTTCCCTCCCCCTCCTTGATCGCGCCACTGGCCGCCTGGGACCGGTAGCGAGCCGGAACCTGGCCGAGATCCTGGGCGAAATGCAGCCTGCCCGCTTCATCCTTCCATTTGAAGATCTCCGAGGAGGCGGGAAGGGCCATCGCGACGCAGAGGACGAAGAAAGGAATGATCCGGTTCCTTCGAACGGGGAGACCGATCGGCGAGGAGTCCTGCGGATGACGAGGCATCGATATCCCATCCTGAAGGCGTTCTCATCGACCCATCGGAGCAATCCCGGCACCGCTTGACCGCGACGTGCTCAAACCCCCTCGGTCGGCAACTCGGGTGCAACATCAGGTGCCGTCAGGGCATCGAAGAAACGCCGAATCGTCAACGCGTCACGATCCGAGATGCCCGTGACCTCGCGAAGGGCCTCGACCGGCGCTTCGCGCACCGCGCGAAGCGAGCCCATCTCCTTCAACAACGTCCTGCGCTTGACCGGCCCGATGCCGGGCAACTCCTCGAGGATCGAGGTCATGTTGAGTCGCGAGCGCAGATCCCGCTGGTACTCGATCGCGAAGCGATGGGATTCGTCCCGGATCCGTTGGAGCAGGAGCATGCCCCGGCTGCTCGGCGCGAGCTGGATCGGATTCGTCCGCCCCGGACGGTAGATCCGTTCCGCCTTCAGCCCCCCCGAACGTTTCACCCGCAGCGCTGGGGAGGCTTCGTCCCGTTCCTTCGAGATGCCCAGGACTTCGAGTTCGAGTCCGGCATCTTCGAGCGCCGCCATCACCACGCCCAGATGGCCCCGGCCACCGTCGATCATCAGCAGGTCGGGCAGCGGTTCGGTCGCCCGCCGACGGAAGCGCCGGTCCAGGACTTCGCGCATGCACGCATAATCGTCCCCCGCCTCAGCCTCGCGAATCCGGTAGCGACGGAAATCCTTCTTGACGGGTTCCCCGTTCTCGAAGGTCACGCGGCTCGCCACCGCCAGCGTTCCCTGGAGATTCGACACGTCATAGCATTCGATCCGTCGCGGCGTGACCGACAACCGACACCGTTCCTCGAGCTCCGCGAGCGCCGTCTCGACGCTCTCCCGTGCCGCGAGACGCGTCACGAGGGAGAGTGTGGCGTTCCGTTCGGCGATCTCGACGAGCCGACGTCCGGCCCCCCTCTGTGGCCGGCGGATCGCGACCGGTTGGCTGAAGCGCTCCCGCCAGAGGAGCGCGAGAGCGCCCTCATCCTCGAATTCCACCGAGGTCAGCACCTCCCGAGGCGGCGCATGCCCTTCGCCCGATCCGTAGAACTGGCCCAGGAACGATCCCATGATCTCCCCGTCATCGATGCGCACGTTCGAGAACGGGAAATCGCGGGCTCCGATCACGCGCCCTTCGCGAACGTGAAGGACCTGCACGTCGACCTCGCCACCCTCCCGCGCGATCGCGAAGATGTCGCGATCGAGGCCGTCCTCCGTCACGATCTGCTGGGACTCGATGGTCTGCTCGACGGATCGAAGGCGATCACGCAGCCGGGCCGCGTCCTCGAAACGCTCTTCGGCCGCTGCCTCGGCCATCTCGCGCTCGATCTCCTCGATCAATTCCCGGGACTTGCCACGCAGGAAGAGCATCGTGCCTCGAACCTGCTCGGCGTAGGGCGCCTTCTCCGTCAGCCCGCAGCAGGGTCCGAGACAGCGCTTCATCTCGTACTCGATGCAGGGGCGCCCGCGCCGCGCATAGTCCTTGAAGGTCGCTTCCGTACAAGAGCGCAGGGGGAAAAGCCTTCGGAGCTTCGACAGCGAGCTCTTGAGAGCCACACTCGACGTATAGGGGCCGAAATACCAGGCGCCATCCTTGCGGAAGCGGCGCACCATCGTGACCCGCGGCCAGGCTTCCTCGGGATCGATCCGCAACGCGAGATACTGCTTGTCGTCGCGGAGCCGGACGTTGAAGGGTGGACGATGCTGCTTGATCAGCTCGTTCTCGAGCAGCAGCGCCTCCTTCACGTTGCCGGTCACGAGGACGTCGACGGATCTCGCCCGCTCGATCAATGCCGGAATCCGGATCCGTCCGTCCCCCCCGTTCACGTATTGGCGGACCCGGCTCTTCAGGTCCTGCGCCTTCCCGACGTAGAGGACCGCGCCCCGTTCGCTCTTGAAGAGATAGACGCCGGGTTCACTCGGGAGGGTCTCGACCTGTTCTTCCAGCTTCGTCATGGTGGAGAACCGCTCAGGTGAGACGGATGCGTTCCCGTTCGAGCGCCTTCACCCGATCTCGCAACTCGGCCGCCCGCTCGAATTCGAGGGCCCGCGCGGCCTCCCGCATCTCCTGCCGGAGGCTTTCGATCAGCGCGGGAATCTCGTGACGGGGCAGCCCGGGCTCCGTTTCCTCGTCGCTACGCGGTGCCGTCACGTAGTCCGCCTCCCAGATCGAATCGTGCAGACTCGTGATCTTCTTCTCGATCGTCTTCGGCGTGATTCCGTGCTCCGCATTGTACGCTTCCTGGCGAGCGCGACGCCGCGTCGTTTCCTCGATGGTCTCCCGGATCGAATCGGTCTCCTTGTCCGCGAAGAGGATCACCCGGCCCTTCACGTTGCGGGCGGCCCGCCCGATCGTCTGGATCAGCGATCGCGTCGAGCGCAGGAAACCCTCCTTGTCCGCATCGAGGATCGCCACCAGGGCGACCTCGGGGATGTCGAGCCCCTCGCGCAGCAGGTTGATCCCGACCAGTACGTCGTATTTCCCTTCCCGCAGTTCGCGGATGATCTCCATCCGTTCGAGGGTCTTGATGTCACTGTGCAGATACCGGATCCGGAGCCCGAGTTCCGCATAATAGTCGGTCAGCTCCTCTGCCATGCGTTTCGTGAGCGTCGTGACCAGCACCCGCTCCCCCGCTTCGACATGGTTCCGGATCTCTCCGAGCAGGTCGTCGACCTGTCCGTTGGCCGGGCGGACCTCGATCTTCGGGTCGATCAACCCCGTCGGCCGGATGATCTGCTCGACGACGACCCCCCCGCTCTTTTCGAGTTCGTAGTCCGCAGGCGTCGCCGACACGTAGACCCGCTGGCCCGCCCGCTCCTCCCATTCGTCGAAGCGGAGCGGGCGATTGTCGAGCGCGGAAGGCATGCGCCAACCGTATTCGACGAGGGTCTCCTTGCGTGCCCGATCCCCCCGGTACATGCCGCCGATCTGGGGAATCGAGACGTGGCTCTCGTCGAGGACGATCATCGTGTCCTCGGGGATGTAGTCGTAGAGCGTATAAGGCGTCTGCCCGGGTTCGCGCCCATCGAGCCAGCGCGAATAGTTCTCGACGCCATGGCAGAATCCCATGGTCTCGAGCATCTCGAGATCGTAGAGCGTCCGCTGTTCGAGACGTTGGGCCTCGAGCAGCTTGTCCTGCTTGCGGAAATGCGCGAGCCGTTCCTGTAGCTCGCTGCGGATACCGCTGCAGGCCCGCGCGATCCGCTCCTGGGTGGCGACATAGTGGCTCGCGGGATGGATCATGGCCTTCCTGGGCCTCCCCACGATCTTTCCGCGAAGCGGGTCGATCTCCGCCAGGGATTCGACCTCGTCTCCGAAGAACTCGACCCGGATCGCCATCTCCCCTTCGTATTGGGGAAAGATCTCGACGACGTCTCCCCGCACGCGAAAGGTCCCACGATGGAAATCGTGGTCATTCCGCGTGTAGAGCATGTCGACGAGTCGGCGGAGCAGGTCATCCCGGACGAGATTCATCCCCTTCTCGAGATAGACGTGCATCGAGCCGTAGTTCTCGGGCGCGCCGAGTCCGTAGATGCAGGAAACGCTCGCCACGACGAGCACGTCCCGCCGGGTCAGCAGCGAATGGGTCGCCGAGTGACGGAGCTTGTCGATCTCGTCGTTGATCGACGAGTCCTTCTCGATGTACGTATCCGTCGACGGGATGTAGGCCTCGGGCTGATAGTAGTCGTAGTACGAGACGAAATACTCGACGGCATTGTGGGGGAAGAGTTCCTTGAACTCCGAATAGAGCTGGGCGGCCAGGGTCTTGTTCGGTGACATCACGAGGGTCGGTCGATTCAGGCGCTCGACCATGCAGGCGATCGTGAAGGTCTTCCCGCTGCCCGTCACGCCGAGCAGCGTCTGATGCCGATCGCCGCGCTCCATCCCGGCACAGAGTTCATCGATCGCCCGGGGCTGGTCCCCCGACGGAGCGTGTTCCGAAACGAGTTCGAAGGACCGATCGGGTTCTGCGCCCGCCCTCATCCCGCTCCCTTGCGACGCCAACGCGCGCCCTCCGGCGTATCGACGATCTCGATGCCCATCGCGACCAGCTCATCCCGGATGCGATCCGCCGTCGCCCAGTCCTTCGCCGCCCGCGCGGCCTGCCGTTCGGCCAGGAGCCCATCGATTCCGGGATCCGTTTCCCACCTGTCGCCATCGTCCTCGACGACGGCCTCGCCGAGCTTCAGGCCCAGGACGGCCTCGAAGCGGCGAAGAAGATCGCGGCGATCGGCCTCGCCGAGCGTATCGTTTCGCGCGACGTCCCAGACCACGGCCATCGCCCTCGGCGCGTTCAGGTCGTCGGCCAGCGCGTCGCGGAAGCGGGCGCGAAACGGGGCCTGAAGGGCCTCATCGCCCTCACCCGTCGCCTCCTCGAGTGCGGCCGCGATCTTCTGGAGACGCTGGAGCCCCTTCGCGGCGGATTGGATCGCTTTCTCGCTGAAGACCTGCTGTTGACGGTAGTGGGCCTGCAGGAAGAAATAGCGGAACGCGAGGGGGTCGATTCCGCGCCGGACGAGGTCGGAGAGGGTCGTCACGTTGCCCGTCGACTTGGACATCTTTTCGGCGCCCATGTTGAGGAACTCGTTGTGCATCCAGAAGTCGACCCAGGGATGGACGTCGAACGCGCACTCGCTCTGGGCCACTTCGTTCGTGTGGTGGACGGGTGCGAGATCGATTCCCCCGGTATGGATGTCGATCCGCTCCCCCAGGTACCGGACGCTCATCGCCGAGCACTCGAGATGCCATCCCGGGAATCCCCGCCCCCAGGGCGAATCCCATTCCTGGAGTCGCCGGACGCCTTCTTCGGCGAATTTCCAGACCGCGAAATCCGACGGATTCCGCTTGCCCTCGGTCACGCCGATCCGCGCGCCTTCGGCCTGGCCCGCCAGGTCGAGTCCAGCGAGCTCGGCATAGCGCGGAAAACGGCTCGTATCGAAATAGACGCCATCGGGAATCGTGTAGAGGTAGCCCTTCGCCTCGAGCTTCTTCGCCAGCTCGATCTGCTCGCGAATGTGCTCGCTCGCCCGGGGATTGTGTTCCGGGGGAAGGCAGTTCACCGCCGCGGCATCCTCGCGCCAGAGCCGCGTGTAGTGGTCCGCGATCTCGAGGGCACTGCGCCCCGCCCGCCGCGCCGCCGCCTCCATCTTGTCCTCGCCCTCGTCCGCATCCGAAACGAGGTGGCCGACATCGGTGATGTTGATGACATGGGTGACCTCGAAGCCTTCGCTCAGCAGGAAGCGCTTCAGGAGATCCGAGAAGAGCCGGCTTCGGAGGTTGCCGATATGCTGCTCGGCGTAGACCGTCGGGCCACAGGAATAGATCCCGACCCGTCCGGGCTCGAGGGGCTCGAAGCGACGCTGGCGACGCGTCCGGGTATCGTAGAACTCGATCGGCTTCACGCGCCTTCCCGCTCCTCTCTTTCCTCCAGGAGCACGACGGCCATTCCCGCGATGCCTTCCTTCCGTCCGATCGCACCGAGTTCGTCCGTGCTCGTCAATTTCAGGTTCACCCGATCGGGGCGGGTCCCGAGAACGCGCACGAGGTTATCGCGCATCGCCTCCTGATGGGGAGCCAGCCGCGGCGCCTGGGCCACGATCGTCGCGTCCAGGTTCCCGACCACGAAACCCGCCCGATCCATCATCCCGACCACCTCCGACAGGATCCCGGTACTCGCTGCTCCCCGCCAGCGCTCGTCGCTGGAGGGAAAATGCCGACCCAGGTCGCCTTCGCCGATCGCGCCGAGAATCGCGTCCGCCACCGCGTGCAGGAGCACGTCCCCGTCCGAGTGGCCCTCGAGTCCGCGATCGTGGGGAATCTCGACGCCCCCGAGCACGAGGCGTCGGCCGGCGACGAGACGATGGACATCGACTCCCTGGCCGATTCTCATGGCCCCGTTCTCCCGGCGGCTCCGTCCTCCGGAACGGACATCGCCCGCGACAGCAGGGCTTCCGCGATGACGAGATCCTCCTTGCGCGTGATCTTCGGATTCGGCTGGGCCGACTCGACGATCCGAACGGCGTGTCCGGTCCATTCGACCCATTGCGCATCGTCGGTCGCCATCCGTTCCTCCCGACCCGCCACGGCGATGGCCTCGGCGAGCCAGTCCCTGCGGATCACCTGGGGCGTCTGGGCCACCCAGCAGGCCTCACGATCGAAGGTCTCCAGGATCCGGCCTTCGAGGACGCGTTTGATCGTATCCCGGGCCGGTTCTCCGAGGATGGCGGCACCGCATTCCCGGGCGGCGCCAACCACCGAACGGACATCGCCCGGTGCCACGAGACAACGGGCCGCATCATGCACCGCGACCCACTCGATCCGGTCGGGCAGGGACGCGAGCCCGGCCTGCATCGAATCCTGTCGTTCCGCCCCGCCGACGACGGGTTCGCTGACGCCGTCGATCGATTCGAGCCCGAGATCCCGCCAGCGCCCGAGATCCTCCGCGGCAAGCACGGGGACGATCAGGCCGATCTCCCGGGAGGCCACGAGCGCCCGGATCGATCGCTCGATCAGCGTCCTTCCCGCGAGCGGCACGAAGGCCTTCGGGATGTCCAGGCCCAGGCGCTCGCCGCGCCCTGCCCCGAGAACCAGAGCTGCGACCGGATCCGGAGAAGGCATCACTCGCGCGCGATCGTTCTCGCGTCATCGATCACGACATCGTAGAAGTCGAGGATCGTGCCCTCGGCGCGATCCAGACCGACCTCGGCCGAGCGGTAGCTCTGCAGGGCGTTGATCTTCTGGCTCTCGGCCTCGACGAGATCGCTCTCGCGCTGCAGCACCTCGAAGGGCGTCGACTCTCCGTGTTCGAGCCGGATCCGCTCGGCGCGCAGCTGCTCCTCGGCGGCCAGTCTTCGACGCTCGGCCGCATCGATTCCCTGCGCCGAAGCGAGCAGGAGCCGGGCCGCACCTCTTACCTCGAGGATGATGCTCTGCTCGAGGCGAAGTCGCCGGGTCTTCGACCGGCGCAGCTCGAGATCGCGCTTGAGGACCCGCTTGCGCGCCGTGGTATTCGGGAAGGGAATCGAGAAGACGCCCTTGACGCTGTAGTTGTCCGCGCCGCTGCCCGTGAAGAAGTCCTCGGTGGAATCGCCATAGGCACTGTCCGG
>DRKE01000223.1 GCA_011051925.1 Deltaproteobacteria bacterium | reverse complement strand
GGGCAGGAATGGGTCGTTCCGCCGCCCTTCGTCGATCACGATCTCGACCGGGTGGCCGGGCGTGTTCGCGCGTTGCTGTCACCGGAATCCGAGAAGGCCGGTTGAAGATCCGAGGCCGCCGGGATGCCCTTCAGGATGCGTCGCGCCATCCGGATCGCGGGGCCGGGGCGGCCATCACGCGAACCCTCCGGGGCCTGTGATAGCCTTTCGGACGCTTCGCAGCCGAGGGGAGGCCCGGTCGGTCGCCGGAGCGGAAGCATGGCAGGAGGAAGGGGACGATGATGTCCGAAGAGACGACGGTATCGAGCGACAGGCCCACCGTCTTCATCCATACCAACCACCGGCAGATGCTCGGCGCGATCGTGTCCCGCTATTCCATGAAGCGGAACTCGAAGCGTCCAGAGGATTTCGACGTGCATCTGATCGAGCACGCGAATCACGCCTTCTTCAAGGACTACGAGGGGCGGGAATACCTGCGCGATGGCGCGTCCCGAGTCTGGCGGAACGACGACCTCCAGTCGTTCACGCCGCTTCGTTTCATGCCGCCGGAGCTGATGGGATACCGGGGTCGCGCGGTCGTGACCGATCCCGACGTCTTCGCGGTCGGTGACGTGATGGAGCTGCTCGAACGGGACATGCAGGGCAAGGCGATCATGTGCCGACCCCGGTCCGGGGCGAAGCGTCTCGAGGGGGTCCTGGCGACGAGCGTCATGCTTCTCGACTGTGCGCAGCTGACCCATTGGCGCTGTCGAGATCAATTCGATCAGCTCTTCGAACGAACGCTCGACTACGCCGATTGGATCGGACTCAAGAACGAGGACCGGTCCCGGATCGGGATCTTCGAGAACGAGTGGAACGATTTCGACCGACTGACCGACCGGACGAAGCTCATCCACAACACGAAGCGCAAGACCCAGCCCTGGAAGGCCGGGCTGCCCGCGGACTACATCCCCGCGGAGAAGTACCGGATCTTTCCGCCGATCCGCTGGGTGCTGCGGGCTCGCCGTCGGTTCTTCGGCGACTACGCCTTCGTTCCGGACTACAAACCGCATCCGGATCCGAGGCAGGAGGCGTTCTTCTTCGGATTGCTCCGAGAATGTGTCGAGAAGGGGATCGTCAGTGAGGATTTCATCCGCCAGGAGATGGCGAGGAACCATGTCCGGCACGATGCCTTCGAAGTCCTCGATCGCGTCGGATCACTCGCGGCCTGAGGCGACCTCGCCGCTTCCGCCCGAGGCGGGCTGCCTGTCCGGGTCTTTCGGCAGAGCGGCCGCTCCGAGGTCGGAAACGGGATCCGTCTCGAAGAGCTGACGGACCCGGGCCACGGCACGGCGCATGTCTTCGAGAGGCTTCGGCGCTTCGTTCGGATGACCGTCCCCCAGCCAGACGGCGCGTTTCGAATCGATCAACAGCTTCTGCACGATCCGGATGTCCCGTGTGAGCCGCTGGGGGCCCAGTCGCATCGTCGCCCGATAGATGTGGGCCTTCAGATGCCAGCGATTGAAGCCACGGGGACCTGTGGTCCGGGCATCGGATCGCCCCGTCGCCCGGTTGGAATCGGCGTGCTTCGATGGCAGAGGGTCCGATGAATCGCGGTCGACGTCGGATCTTCCGTCGAGCCAGGGGTTGTCCTTCATCGAAGTGCGCCCCTCGCCGGTATCGAAGAGGTAGACCGGCCTTCCCGTCGCACAGGCTTCCGTCATCATCGACACACTGTCGGCGGTCACGATCACGCGATCGGCCAGGCCGAGGAAAGCGAAGAAGGGATTGTCCGGGTCGTCCTTCTTCCAGCGATAGAGGATCGAAGGAGACCGGATTCCCGAGAAGAGCGCGTCGGTCGTCTCGTCCAGGGTGCGCGCGCTGGTCGTCGCGAGGATCGACCCGCCGAATTCTTCCGCCAGTCGATCGGCCTCCCGGGCCAGGCGTTCGCCCGACGCACGATCAAAGGGATAGGGGCCCGAATTGCCACCGGCGAGGATCGCGATCAGGGGTCTCGGGAGATGGGCCACACGCTCCCGCCAGGCTTCCGCCGCGACGTCGAGCCGCTCGCGTGTCACGCGATGGAGGGGCGTATCGTTATGCAGGACGTTCGGTTCGTCGGGCAGACGATATTGGGGAGTCGTGATGACGAGATCCCAGGTCTCGAGCCGTGCCCAGGGTCGACCGACGTGGATCAGGCGAACGGGTCGGTCGGCCTTCTTCCGGATGTATCGCGCGATCGGTTCGTTCTTGCGTCCCGCGGAAATGACCAGATCCGGCCAGGGCGCTTCGAGGCGGCTCGAACGTTCGCGAACCACGCCCAGCAGATGGGCACCAAAGGGAAGGTTCACGAGCTTTTCCCAGGGCGTGTGGACGAAATGCTTTTCGACGAGTGGCCAGCCGAGGGCCTCGCCGAGGCCGAGGACCTGCGAATTGTCCCCGGCCCGGTTGCCCATCAAGAGCCATACGAGCGGTTTGCGGGATTCCGTCTCCGATCCTGCCGGGCCGGCCGGCCCTTCCGCGCTCTTCGCCACGCTGGTCTGTCCTGTCTCCTTCGGGTCCGGGTCGTTCAGCAAGCTCGCTCCCCATCGACGATCCACGGGGATTCCGTCGTCCCCCATAATCTACACCACCCGATCGAGTCCGGGCCGCCTTCGCGAGTGGCCCGTGTGCCCTTCGCTTCCTCATCCACTTCCCGGTCGAAGGGTCATCCCGCCCGGCTGAGCTTCCGCCGCAACCGGAGTCCCATCCCGACCGCGACCAGACCGAAGAGAAAGGGGGGACCCCAACCCGCCACCACGGGCGGGATCCTGCCGGCATAACCCAGCGAACCCGCGAAGCTCGTCACGAGCGTGTAGCTCACCGCGATGATCGCGCTCGCGATCAGCGTGTGGACGGGTCGAGGGAAAGGGGGCCCCGTCGCGGCGAAGAAGAGGGCGATCAGCGGGAGCAGCAGACAGGCGAGGGGTGATGCGATCTTGACCTGCAGGTCCGTTCGATAGGCCGTCGCGATCGGGCCTTCGAGATGGAGTTCCGTGAGGGCACGGCGCAGGGCGTCCGGGGTGAGATGGGCCGTATCGATTTCCGAGGGCGTCTCCGAACCGAATTCGACCAGGCGTTCCGCATCGGCATTCCGGACCATCCGCCATTCGTCCTTCAGTTCGACGCTGCTCGGATTCTCGAGCAGCCAGAGGCCACCGCCCACGTGTCGGGCGAGCTCCGCGTCCGTCCGGCGCCGGGGAAGTCCATCGTCTCCGAGGTCGTAGAGCGTGACGTTCCGCGCCAGGCCCCGCAGCAGATCGAGGCGTTCCATTTCATGGATCCGGCCACCGACCCGGTACCATACGCGCTCGCGGGCGCTTCTGGGCGCCGACGGCTGGTTCTTGATCTCCGTTCTCTTCAGGTAGGTCGCCCGTTCGCTGGATCGCGGGACGATCTCGTTGGCGAGAACGTGATCGAGCGGGACGGCGAGTCCGCATAACAGCCATACGGGGGCCAGGACGCGGAAAACCGGAATGCCGCAGGCTCGCATGCCCAGCAATTCCCCGTTCGCCCCGAGCAGGCTGATCGTCAGCGCGACTGCGAGGAGAAGAGCGAGCGGGATCACCCGGGCGACGAGGACCGGGAGCCTGGCGCCGTAGTAGCGGCCGATCTCGGCGGCAGTGGCGCCATAGCGGTTGAACCATTTCAGGTTGTCGAAGACATCGATGATGAGATAGGCGAGGGTCAGCCCGACGATGCATATCGCGACCATGCGGATGAACTGTGCACTGACATAACGGGGTAGCGCCCAGCGTTTCATGCGAATGCCCGGGCGGGCACGGCGCACCCTCTCGGCCAATCGCCCGACGGGATGGCCGGCGCTCCGATCGGATTCCGAAGGCTGGCGACCCGCCCGGAAGATCAGGACCGAGGCGAGGGTTGCGAGGACGAGATCGGGCATCCAGACGACGGGGGCCACGGGCGCGTTCTCGCTGTTGAGCATTCCTTCCGAGAGCTGCATGAGGGCGTAGTAGGCGACGACGCCGACGAGGCCCATGACCGTACCACCGGATCGGGAGAGGTTGCGCCGACCGAGCGCGAGACCCATGGCGAGGAGGCCGAAGGGAAGGGCAGCCGCACCGCCGGCCAGGCGCCGATGGACTTCGATCGTACGGAGGCGGCCTGCGCGGGTGCCCGCCTTCTCCCCGGCTTCGCGCAGGAGCTGGATGAAGGGAAGGGTCGAGACGATGTCGACCGGCACGTCCTTTTCGGGTTCGAGTTCCGGCAACATCGTTTCCATGCGTTCGAATCGCAGGAGAGAAGCCCGGGCAGCGTCGTTCGCCAGGATCATTCCGTCTTCGAGCACGATCCGCTTGGCTCCGCCCGGGTCGGTCAGGATCGCGCCCCGTCGAGCGAAGACCGTCTCGTCGAGGCTCGGCATGTAGAGAAGAACACCGGCCAGCCTCGCACCGTCGTCCTCGACCTCCCGGGCTTCGAGCCGCCAGGTCCCGATTCGGGTCGCGAGTCCGGCCCGGATCGCGAGTCCCGGCTTCTCCGTCGAAAGCCGGATCATCTCGTCGCGCAGCTTGCGTTCCGCTGCGGGCGCGATCGCGACCGCGAGCAGGATCGAGACGACGGTGGCGACCATCGCGAAGACGAGCCCGGGAAGCGCCAGCTGGCGTGGCGAGAGGCCGCAGGTCTCGAGCGCCAGCAGTTCGCGATCCGCGGAGAGTCGGCCGAGACCGACCAGGGAACCCACGAGGACCGCGAAGGGCAGCGTGCGGGCAAGCGTGGGCACCAGCTGGAGCCCGGCGATCCGGGCCACCTCGCCCGTGCTGAGTCCCCGGTTCACGATCAGATCGGCGTACCCCAGCAGATCCGTCAGCAGGACCACCAATCCGAAGGCGGCCGTCGCATAGAGCGAAGGCAGCAGCATCTCCGAGATCAGGTAGCGCGACAGCTTGGCGCTCGATCTCGGCTGCGAGGGCCGGGTGGCAGTGGGGTTCAACACAATCCTCTCGAGGCGCGAGTTTCGCGCCCAGCGGCTCTTCCGGCCACCGCCGCGCCACGATGGACATTTTCAGAACATCGTTCTGGATCTGTCCCGGCCGGGGGAGGCGTGGATCGAGGTGTGATAGATTCGGGCCATTCCCGTCGATGGGCCTGACCCGAGGGGTTTCTCTCCATGGATTCGATCCTCAAGAAGCTGCGCCGCGAGGTGGCGGTGGCCCTGCTCTTCTTCCTGCCGGAAGAGCGGCGGATCCGTTTCGAGCGCTGGCTTCGCGGGCGGGACGAGAGCCGGAGGCTCGAGCGCGCGGACGTGGCGATCGTTTCCTTCGGAAAGAGCGGACGGACCTGGTTGCGCGTGATGATCTCGCGCTACTACCAGCTCGTTCACGGGATCCCGGAACGCGTCCTCCTGGGATTCGACAACTACCACCGTCGGAATCCCTCGATTCCCAGGATCTTCTTCACCCACGACAACTACATCAAGGACTATACCGGCGAGGTCGACTCGAAGGCCTCCTTCTACGGCAAGAAGGTCGTGCTGCTCGTTCGCAATCCGAAGGACATCGCGGTCTCCCAGTATTTCCAATGGCAACACCGGATGCGGCCGGCCAAGAAGAAATTGAACCAGTATCCGCCCCATGGCGCCGACGTCTCCCCCTTCGATTTCGTGATGGATCCGAATTGCGGCCTGCCCGACATCATCGCGTTCCTGAACCTGTGGGCGCGCGAGGCGGAGAAGATCGAGAACCTGCTCGTCGTGCGATACGAGGACATGCGAAGCGATCCCCACGACACGCTGAGACGGGTGATGGAGTTCATCGACGGCGAGCCAGCGAAGGCGTCGGCCATCGACGGGGCCGTCGAATACTCGAGTGTCGAGAACATGCGGAAACTCGAGGAAAAGAACGTCTTCTGGCTTGCCGGGGGTCGGATGAAGCCCGGCAAGAAGGGCGACCCGGATTCCTACAAGGTGCGTCGCGCCAAGGTCGGCGGCTACAAGGACTATTTCAGCGAGGACGAGGCGGCACGGATCGATGCCCTCGTCGACCGGGATCTCTCGCCCACCTACGGATACGACTCGCCCCCTGAACCCGATCACGCAGCGAACGGCTAGTCGGAGTCATGGCGCGGCCCCGCATCGCCTGTCTCGCCTGGGGGTCTCTTCTCTGGGATCCCCGGACGCTGCCCATGGCAGGTCGCTTCCGTCCCGACGGACCGGACCTGCCGATCGAGTTCTCCCGGGTTTCAGTCGACGGGCGGGTGACGCTCGTGATCGATTCCTCGGCCGACGCCATCCGGACCTGGTGGGTCCCGCTCGATGTCGGCTCCCTGGACGAGGCCGTGATGGGGCTCGGCATCCGGGAGAAGATCGCGCCGGCCATGCGGTCTGCCCAGGTCGGGCGACTCTGCCGGCATGACCCGGAGCCGCCCGCGCCTTCGGCGATCGTACACACGATCGCGGACTGGCTTCGGAAGAGGCCCCTGGATGCCGTCGTCTGGACGGCTCTTCCGCCCCGGGGACCGGACGGAGGGCCCGGTCGGCCGGATTTCGCCTGTCTCCTGGGACATCTCGAATCGCTTCGCGGGGCGGCGCGCACTCGTGCGGAAGAATATATTCGCCGGGCCCCGGGGACGGTCCGGACGCCCCATCGCCGCGGCTTCGAACGCGCGCTGGGCTGGACCCCGGACAGGGGGAAGGATTCCCTGTGGGTCGCCCCCAGCGGTCGGGTTTCCGATCGGGTTTCCTTTCGGGAAGCCGCCGCGAATCGGGGAGAAGGCGGGTCGACGTGAGTCGGCGCAGACACGCATGAGGGGGTGCCCGGGATGAAGACGCCTTCGGGTCCGACCGACTGGAACTTCCTGACGCCGCAGCTTCCCGTCTCGGACATTCGCGAGACCCAGGCCTACTATCGCGACGTGCTCGGTTTCAAGATCGCCTGGATCTGGCGGGAAGAATACGGCGCCGTCTACAACGGCAGGACGGAGATCTTCTTTTCGCGCGAAGAGGGCGAGATCCGACCGGTCTGCTGCTTCGTTCGCGTGGACAACGCCGACGAGGTGCTCGCCGTCTATCGCGACCGGGGTGTGAAGATCGTCGAGGAGATCGCCTCGCACCCCTACGGCATGCGCGAGTTCTCGATCGAAGACAACAATGGCCACCGGTTCCGGATCGGCCATAGCGAAGGGCCGGTCGAAAGCGCGACGCCGGGAGGGTCCGGATGAGCGGCGGAGACCGGGAGGCGGGGAGGTCGGATGCGTCCGGCCTCCGAAGCGTCGGGGGCGGGGGGGCGGCTTCCGAGGGTGAGTCGACCCGGGAGCGGATCCTCGATGTCGCCGAGCGGCTCTTCGCGCAGAAGGGTTTTGCTGGAACCGTCGTACGCGACAT
>DRKE01000222.1 GCA_011051925.1 Deltaproteobacteria bacterium | reverse complement strand
TCGGTCGCAACGCGGCGGCGGTCGCTGCGATCATCCATCGTCTGGGGGGACCCGGTTTCAGCATGACCGTTCACGGTCCCGACGAATTCGATGATCCCCGGGGTTTCGAGCTGGGCGCCCGGGTCGCGGAGACGCGTTTCACGGTCGCGATCAGTTCGTTCACGGCGGCGCAGCTGCGCCGTTGGGCCGACCTTCGGGACTGGCCGAAGATCCACGTCGTACACTGCTCGGTCGATGCGGACTTCTTCGAGAGTCCGATCCCGATCGAGACGGCGTGCCGGACCTTCGTCTGTGTCGGCCGGCTCTGTGCCCAGAAGGGCCAGCTCCTGCTCCTCGAGGCCCTGGCGGAACTGGTCCATGCGGGGGTCGATTGTCGACTCGTCCTGGCGGGCGACGGGGAAATGCGGGCGGAGGTCGAGCGCCGGGCGGCCGAACTCGGACTCGGCACGCATCTCGAGATCACGGGCTGGATTCCCGAAGCCGAGGTGCGGTCGCGTCTTCGCTCCGCGCGGGTGATGGTCCTGCCGAGCTTCGCCGAGGGACTTCCGGTCGTGATCATGGAATCCCTGGCGCTCGGTCGGCCCGTCATCAGCACCTTCATCGCCGGCATTCCCGAGCTCGTCGACGACACGGATGGCTGGATCGTGCCCGCCGGCGACGTGCAGGCGTTGGCCGGCGCCATGCGGCAGGCACTCGACGCGTCGGTGGCAGAATTGACGGAGAAGGGGCGCCTCGGACGGGCGAAGGTCCGGAGGGATCATTTCGTCGAGACCGAGGTCGCGCGTCTCGAAACCCTCTTCAAGGCAGCGATCCCAGGCGAGGCGGGGTCGGTCGCCGCGCCCGGGGCGCGCGACTAGTCTCCCCCCTCCCGGGAGGTCTCGTCGCGATTCCATTCCTTCTGGCGACCCCGCGCGGCCTTCCAGCGGTAGAGGAGCATGCACGCCGCCTTCGCATAGAGATAGACAGCGAGGCCGGGCCAGCGCCGGGGATCGGACGCGAGGCGATAGATTGCCCCGCGCTGATGCCGGGCTTCGTTCCGGGTCGTCTCGGGATGGAGCTCCGCCATCTCGAAGAGCCCGACGCGGCGGCGGACGTTGATGTGGATCAGACTGCGAAGGGTCTTCGGTGGGGTCATCACGAAATGGCAGTCATCGACGGATCGTCGTTCCCCGGGTGTGAAGAGCAGGCGCGCGAAGCCGTCGTCCGCGATGATGTCCGGAAAGCGATCGAAGCGGCGTCCGCCTTCCTCGCTGATCGCGTAGACACCCGATCCCAGCATGCCCTCCCGGACGTAGGGCGTGCGCAGCCAGATGTCGTAGTAGGCACGCACGGGCCAGCTCGCCTCCCGCAGGTCGACCCGGATGCGT
Source organism: Deltaproteobacteria bacterium (assembly GCA_011051925.1). Lineage (GTDB taxonomy): Bacteria > Myxococcota_A > UBA9160 > UBA9160 > UBA4427 > UBA4427. The sequence continues at coordinate 9,003 of DRKE01000222.1, read as the reverse complement.
GGCGCGGCCCCATGGACCTCGCCGCGGCGCAACACCTCGGCCACCTTGCGGATCGATTCGAGGGGCAGCTCGATGTCGGCATCGACGAAGAAACGCGGATAGGCCATCGCGGTTTCATGGCCGAGATTCAATGCGGCGTTCTTCGAAGCGATCGGAGATTCGAGGACCCGGACCGGAGGCCCGAACGAGCGGGCGATGTCGGCGGTCTCGTCCGTGCAGCCGTTGCAGACGACGAGGATCTCGAGTTCTCCCTCCTCGGCGCCCTCGAGCATGCTCCGCAGACAACGGCCGATCACGCGGGCCTCGTCATGTGCGGGAACGATGACCGAGATCATCGCGATTCCCGTTCCGGGGGCCAGGGCTCCCCGACGACGAAGCGGCGCAGGCGGTCGAGCAGCGCATCCGAGGCGCGTGCGGGGATCCTCGGCCCATCAGGGGGCTGTGCCTCGAGCTCGGCCATCCCCGCGATGAAGGCCTCGCGGGTCTCGGCGGAAAGGACGAGACCCTCCGCACGGAAGCGACGCGCCGTCGCGACCTGGTGATCATTCCGCGTTTCCGAAAGGGCGCCGAGGCGGGGAACGACGAGAATCGGTTTTCCGAGTTCGAGGGCCGAGAGGATCGTGCCCATTCCCGCGTGGGCGACGACGCAGCTCGACTCCATCATCGTCCGGCGGAAGGTCGGGGGATCCATGAACGGAAGCACTCGAACGCGCTTCGGCTGGAACGTCGAGGGGCCGATCTGGGCCATGACGTCCGAACGATCGCCGGCGACCGCCCAGGCGTCGACCCATTCGATCAGGCGATCGAAGGGCATCTGCGCGCCGACGGTGACGAAGATCAAAACACGCGCCCCGCATGCTCGGGGCCTTCGGGGCGGGCGAGATGGGCCCACTGGGTGAGCCAGAGGTCGGCATGGCGCCGCACCATCATGCCCGACAGCGACATGGATTCGACATTGGCGATGCTGTCGATCCAGACCGTTCGGGCCCTCAGGAAACGCCCGAAGAGGATCGCGAAGCAGCCCGGGGCCGCTCCGGTCGACACGATCGCGTCGGGCCGTTCGCGAATCAGGATCCGGAGGATCGAGAAGGCGAGCCGGAGTGAGCCCCACCGGTCCCAGCGCGTGGCGTCGTTCACGATGTAGACCTTTTCATCGGGGACGTCCTTGCGGTAGGTCGGATCGATCGTGACGTAGACGACCCGATGTCCCGTGAAGGCGGGCACGACCCGGCGGAGCTGGACCCAATGCCCGCCGCCGCTCGAGACGGCGAGGATCTTGCGGGGGCGAGCATTCGCGTGGATGGTCAAGGGTCCTGATCCGTGACGATTTCTTTTCGGGGCGCCAGATCCGCTCTATCGCCGCTTCCCGAAGGGGACTTGAGTGCGCTTCGGCGCTCGATCCAGGGGATGAGCTCGGATGCGACGATCCCGGCCATTTCGGCGGCGCCTTCATTGCTGTAATGCATCCAATCGTAGTAGAGGCGCGAATCCTTCGGCATGCGGCGGGCCGCGTCGATGACGAGCACGCCGTGTTCCGCTCCGATCCGACGGGTGACATCATTGTAGGCTTCGAGCACCCGCCAGCGGGTCGCACCGTTGGTTCCGGAATAGGCCAGGGGGCCGAGATCGATGCCCGTGGTCGGATCGACCGTTTCGCCCCAGAGGACGGGTTGTGTGATCAGGACGGGCTCGCTTCCGGCGGCCCGGGACATCTCGACGATCCGGGTGAGGCGCTTGCTGTAGGGCTCCGTGAAGCGCGTTCGATGCGCCCGCACCGCCGCCGCGATGGCCCTCTCGTCGACCGGGATTCGCGGGACGGTCGTCAGGTCGAGCTCCCTCAGGTGCTCGAGGCCCAGCCTGGATGCATGCAGGGAGCGGTACAGGACCTGCATCGTGCTGAGCAGCTCGCTCGCCGCGATGAAACGGTCGCGCAGCGACTGGGCTGCGGGATCGATGCTGAGATCGAATTGGCTGAGGTCGTCCCGCCCGACATCGTTCACGCCCACGAGCAGCAGCAGGTAGTCCGGGTGGAGATCGAGAACGATCTGCTCGAGCAGGACCATGTGCCCGAAGGTCGAATGGCCGTCGAGCCCGGCATTGTTTAACCAGACGGAGTCATAGACCGCGTCGAGTCGGGCGGCCACGAGGGCGGGCCAGGTCCGATCGTCACTCAGGAAACGGCATTCCGTCGTACTGCCGCCGACGGCGATCACACTGAGCCAGGCATCCAGATCGTCAGGCGGATCCGGCCCGCGAAAGCCCAGACGGTTGCGGGTGACGGTGACCTGCCGGTCGACCTTCGAGGTCTTCATCGGATTGGTGTAGATGACGCTCCGGTTGACGGGCAGGGTGATCGAACGGCCTCGAACCGTTCGCGGAATCGGGTTGTAGATCCGGAGCCCGACCTCGAGGAGGAGAAGCGCGATGATCCCGCCCAGGCCGAGGGCGAGAAGCGTGATGAGGATTCGACGGGGTGATCCCTGCACGGGGGCGAGTCTAGCCGAAGCGGAGGGGACGCCCGCTCTCGAGCGGGGATTCGATTTCCAGCCTCGGCCTCGGCAGCCTGGCTTGACTCTGGCATGCTTCGGAAAAGACGCCAGCTTCAGGAATCGTCCTGATGGGCCGATGGCCGAGGCAGGGATCCGAGGCCCGGGTCCACGACGTCTGCAGCGCGGATCCGGCTTGCCCCGAACGGCACGCCGGGGCCACGCGCCGAGGGAGGCGAGGGAGACAAGGGTGCAGGAGTCGGGGAAACGTGGGGATCATCCGCTGATCACAGACGGAGATCGCGAGGACTCACGACCAGAGGAAGCGGCCCCCCCCTCGGTCCATCCGCTCTGGCATGTCGCACTCGTGCTGGCGGGTGGGCTCGCGCTGGGCGCGTGGCTGATCGATCCGGCCACGGGCGGAGATGACCGGAACATCGCCCAGCTCCGCATCGCCCGAGTGGGATTGTTCGTCCTGGCGGCCGGCCTGGTCGGGCTGTGGGCGCTTCGTCGCAGCCTCGAGGCGGACATCCGCACGGCGATCCAGCGCTGGCACGATGCCCCGTCGCCCCTTTCGCCCGGGGACGTCGTGCCCGGGTTCCGATCGCGGGCTGCAGGCGTCGTTGCCTGGGGCGCGGCCCTTCTCTGGTTCGGGGCCATCGGGATCGGATTGGGTCTGCATGCTCGTTGGCCCTACGACCTCACCTTCGAAAACGGCCCGCTCGAGACGTTGACGGTGCTCGGCTACCTCGGGGGTTTTCTCCTGTCGCTGCGGGCGCTCTGGCTCGTCGCCCGGGAACGATCGGCGTCGGGCCGACCCAGGCGCTGGTTCCTCGTCCTCGGCGCCCTGGGCTGCTTCCTGATCGCAGCCGAGGAAACGGATTGGGGACAGACCTATCTCCGCTACGAAACACCCGAGACCTTCGACCAGGTGAACATCCAGGGAGATCTCAGCCTGCACAACCTGGCGCTGCCCGAGGCGGTCGGGGTGACGCGATGGGCCAACTGGGGGCTGCGCTTGATCGCTTGGACCCTGGGCGGTGGCGTTGCGCTCCTGATCCTCGTGAGTGGCGCCTTCCGGCGGCTGATGTGGGCACTCGACGTTCCCGTGCCTCCCTGGTGGTCGATGGCGGTCCTCTTTGCCGCCGCCTGGATCCCCGAGATCGAAGGGGTCTATGATCGCAACAACGTCGGGTCCGAGCTGCGTGAGGTGACCATCGCGGTCGCGGTCGCCGTCTGGATGTGGACGGCATGGCGGGACACCCGATGCCAGGGGGGACCGCAACGGCCTCCGGGCTGATCTGGAACCAGGGGATCGGCGGCTGGCCGTGGCCCGGTCGCGAAGCGGGCCGCCGGAGATCTTCGGCCCTCAGGCGGTCGGTTCATTCCATCCCGCATGGGCGATGAAGGATTTCGTGAGTCCAAGAACCTTTTCCCGATAGAGATCCGCACCGGGAAAGAGGTCCATGAAGGCCCGCTCCGAGAGCAGCTCGACCGAGGCCGCGGTGGCCTCCGCCGCTTCGACGCTCTCGAGCCGCCCACCGAAGGTCAGGTCGAGATGCATGAGCAGCCAGACCTGCAGACCTCGCGGCAGGAACTGGAAGAAGGGGAACATGAAATGGGGCTCGATCGGAAAGAACCGGTTCGGGGTCTGGACGAAATAGCGTCTTCCGATCCGTCGGATCTCGTTCGCCATCGCCCGCTGTTCCTCGATTCCGCCCACGTGTTCGATCACGGAATTCGAGAAGACGACGTCGAATGAATCGTCTTCGAACATCGGCATGTGGCAGGCATTGCCATCGAGGGTCCGGACATGGGGACTGCGGGCAGGCGGCGCCTCGAGATTGAGGATCGTGATCTCGGCCTCGTCGGCCTCGAGGAATCCCATCCGCTCCCAGAAATCCTCGGTTCCTCCGACATCCAGCATCCGGATCGGCCGGGGCAGCGGGTCGACGAGGGCTCGGAAATACTCGAATCGCCGCGAACGCATCCGGTGCGCAATGGAGAAGCGGCTGCCCGGATCCCTCAGGCGGTGGAGCAGTCTCATGTCGGATGGGCCTCCAGCTCGAGGGGATCGGTTGCCGGTGATCGGGAATTGAGGGGCATCGGCCTCCGTCCCCCCGACGTCCGGGTCCGCCCCGTTCCGTACGGGTTCGTGTCGGCGCTCTTCATGGCGCCCCGTCGATCGGACGATGATCCGGGACGGGGTGGCCGGTGTCGGTCGAAGAAGTACCGGAGCCGGGCGGGCTCCGGCGGCGGCACGCGATCCGATGCGACGGGTTGCCGTGGACAGTACCGTTGACGCCCGACGCGCGAAACATGGGGCGATCGGGGCCGGGAGGATCGGACATGGACGTCGGGCTCAGCACAGGGGGGGGCGGGGCGGGGCGCCGGACGCTGCCGAGCGACCTCTTCTGGACCCTCGCGCCGCTGCTCGTCCTCGCTTTCTATGCCTGGCCGATGCTCGGCTACATGCTGCCCGGGTACGAGTCCCTCCTGGGCGAGAACTACCAGCCCCTGCGGGCCCTCAAGTTCTACGCGAGCCTGGGCGGGGAAACGCACAAATACGGGCCGATGCCCAATTTCGTGCTGCTTCCCGTCTACGGCATCAGCCTGGCCTACTGGTGGCTCGAGGGAACCTTCACGGGTCCGTCGGGCGACTTTCCATATGGACTCGCGCATCCTCTCGAGCAGCTGTCGTGGCTGATCTTCGCCGGGCGCCTCCTCTTCATGCTCATCGGTCTGGGGCTCTATGCCTGGCTGCTCGTCGCGTTGCGTCGGATGGGCGTGTCCCGCGTCGCCATCGCGCTGGCCTTCCTGACCTGCGTGGGCACGAACTACGCCGCGGCGTATTTTCTCGCCAACACCAGGCCGGACGGCCTTTGTTATGCGTTCGTGGCGGCTTCCATGGGCGTCTACGTCCGGATCCTCTTCGATGGCCCCACGCTTCGCCGGGGGGTTCTTCTCTCGCTGCTCGCCGTGTTCGCGATTTCGAGCAAGGAACTGGCGGGTCCCGTGTATGTGCTGCCCTACCTCGGATTGGGCTGGATGCTGGTTCGACGCGCCCGACGAACCCCGTCGACGGCGGCCGAGCAGCTCCGGATCGCGGGTGCCTCGATTGCCGCCGGGGTGATCGGATACCTCGTGTTGAATGTCGTCTACGCGCCAGCGGCCTGGTGGACTCGAATGTCGCATTGGCTCGGCGGGCCGGGGACGAGCAAGGATGTCTGGATGGAGGGGGGCACGGCTGCCCTCGACCTGGCCACGCGCATTTCGCTGATCGGGAACGGATTCCTCGACACGCTCGGGCCGGGAGGATCGATCCTGACGCTGATCGCGCTCGGGGCGGTCATGATCTTCCGACCCCGCCATTCGGGAATGCTGATCCTGCCCTTCGCGAGTGTGCTCGCTCTGGGGCTGTGGCCCCTCGGCTTTCCCGGGGACCGCTTCTATGGGGTGGGAACGGTGACGCTCGTTCCGGTCGTGGGGCTCGGGATGGATGTCCTGTGGCGACATCTTCACGGGCGTGGGATCCGGGGGCTCGCGATCGCGACCAGCGTCGTTCTGCTCCTGTCGAATGGGGTCTTCGCCACCTGGGCCTGGCACAAACTCGAGGGGCTTCCACAGCGCGTCATCGAACGGTCCCTCGCGGCGGAGGTGCCCCGGTTCGAAGGGACCCTCAACGTCCTCAACATCCATCCCGCGGTTCCGGGAAAGTCCCGGCTGAGCGACCAGGGCTATCGCGTCGACGGACGTTCCCTGCGTGAGCTGGTCGAAGCCGATCCGGCCACGCTGCCCGACCGGATCTACACGGATGCCGGCTCCCTCGCGTTCATCGAGTACGCACGGCAGAGCCCTGCGCGTGCCGAGCTCTTCCGGTCCCAGGGATTCGAGATCGACGACTGGCCGGGAATCGAGGCGCTCGGCTATCGCCCGCTTCGGGTGATCCGAACCGGAACGCCCGGGTGGTTTCCCTTTGATTGGATGCCGGCCGTCGAATGGCGCCGTCGCCGTTCTCCGGTATCCGTCTTCGAGCGGGTGACGAGCGCTCGCGCCCGGGCCAACCCTGATAGCATGGGGGCGGCCGTGTCCGGGAAGAGGGCGGTCGGCCCGTGACCCGAGTCACAGGGGTTTTGCGAGGGGCGCCGATAATCAGAAAGACCGTTTTGTGGCGAGGCAGGATGCTTCCCTGTCCGCGCGGTTCGATGGGGAGTCCAATGAAGAATCCAAGAGGTTGCTGTGCCCAGCCCCGGGCGACGGCGGGAGAATCGCACCGAAACCGGAGATGGTTCGGGGGGCTGATCGCGGTCCTCTGCGGACTGGGGGTGGTTCTTCCGGGAATCGCGCAGGCCCAGGCAAGGGAGCAGGCAAGCCTCGGAGACCTCCAGATCCCCGCTTCGCGCGTCCCGGTCTGGCGCCCGCTCGATCATCTGCCGCTGGACACCTCGGGCTGGAGGGTGCAACCCGTCCCCTGTGGCAGCCATATGAACATCGTCAACGCGATCAATTCGGCGACACCGAACACGGTTCTCCAGCTCCCGGCCAACTGTACCTACGTCATTCCCTCCGGAACGATCAACCTGAACCGCTCGCGGGTCGTGCTTCGAGGGGCTCCGGATCTGTCGTCGGTCCTCGAGTTCCAGCACACGGATCAGGCGGGTATCCTGGTCGGATTGAGGGGATACCCACCCAATCAAGTCTTTGGCAATGGCCGCGCGTGGACCGGAGGATTCCACCTGGGCGACCAGGTCCTGACCCTGGCGCATACCAATGGTCTCCAGGTGGGGGACTGGGTGCGCCTTCTGGCCAACAGCGAGCCGGATTGGCATTCACGCGCCCGGAACGGGTATTCCGCCAAGCTGACCTGCGTGGGAACGACGGGCAGCCATCCCGCCTGCCAGTCGCTTTCGAGCAACCAGGTGCGCCTCGATCGTCCGCTGAACAGCGAGTTCACCCAGGGCGGGACGATCCTCGAGCAGGCCACGGGAAACTTCGTCGAGTACGCGGGCATCGAGCGCGTGCGAATCCAGCATCAGACGCCCGAGCGGATCGAAAGCTATCGATCGAGGATCACCTTCGAGGATTGCCACGAATGCTGGCTGACGGACTCGAGCCTCGGAGACGCCGGAAACGCCCACGTGACCATGGGCGATGTCGCCCGGATCCTGATTCGGGGAAACCGCTTCGGCTCGAACCAGTGTACGGACGAGGGCCAGCGCTGCAACTGGAACAAAGGCGCGGTCTACTACAACGATCACACGTACGACACCGTCTTCGAGAACAACGTGCTCGTCGATACGCCGAGCGGGCCCCTGCTGCAGAACGGGGGCGGGAATGTCGTGGCCTACAACTACATGACCGCGAATCCGAGCGTTGAATGCGAGCGCCACGTCTTCCTCCACGGCCAGGGTGTGCGGGCGTCCCTGATCGAGGGCAACGACGTGAGCTGCATGATCGAGTGGGACAGCTACCGCGATGGACAGGGCTACTACAACATGATCTATCGCAACCGGCTCCGGGGCACGCCGAGCACGGGGCAGTCCTTTGGTGGCTACTACCGGGGACGACTGGGCGGCGAAATGCAGGGATCCTTCATCCACCGCTTCATCACCGTGATCGGAAACCACGTGAACGAATTGATGGGAGGGCCCTTCCCGAACGGCCTCGGGATCGATTTCTCGTCGGACGCGACCCATCAACATCGCGACACCTGGGTGTCCTACAACATCAGCCGCTCGGCCCAGCAATTCGACGATCGGGCCGTTCGCACCACCCGGCTCGAGAACTACGTCGGAAACGGCCCTCGGTCGAGTTGGAGCAGCATGACGTTCCCGGCCTCGATGTATCGGACCGATCCGCCGAGTTGGTGGTGCGAGGAAAGCGGTCCCTTCCCGAACATCGGCGCGCCTTCGGATCGGGTCGGAAGCTACGGGCGCCTGCCGGCGCAGATCCGCCTCGAAGGCGGTCCTTGTACGCCGGTCGGGGGCTTCCCGGCCCCCCATTTCCTGCCGAACAGCTGAACGGGCCGATCGGCTCCGTCGAACGACGGATGCCCGAAGATCGAGGGTCGGGGTTTTCTCAAGAGGGGGACCGGAGCGGTCGAAGGAGCGGTAGACTCCCATCCCGATTCGGAGGCTCCCATTGGTTCTTCGCCCATTCGATCGAGATCGTCTGAAGGAGGAATTCGATCACGCGGTTCCGTTCCGGCATGTCGTGATCGATGGTTTCCTGGAACCGGATTTCGCGATGGAGGTCGCCGACGCGTTTCCGACCTTCGAGGAGGCCCTCGAACAGGGCTTCGCCTTCAATTTCGTGAACGAACGCAAGAAGGTCCAGATCTCGGATGCCGGAGCCTTTCCCGCCCCCGTCGCTCGTTTGAACGAAGCGCTCGCAGCCCCGGGATTCCTGGCCGATCTCGAGTACATCACGGGGATCCACGGCCTGCTGGCCGACCCCGATCTGCTCGGCGGTGGGATGCACGTGACGGGTCCTCATGGGCGCCTCGATGTCCATCTGG
>DRKE01000221.1 GCA_011051925.1 Deltaproteobacteria bacterium | reverse complement strand
TTCGTCGAAAAGCTCGCGAAGACGCGTCGTGGGGCATTCGTTCTGCACGAAGCCCCGCACGGTCTCCTGGAGCATGTCCTGCTCTTCCGTCAATCCGAAATCCACGGTCCCCCCGGCGTCATCCGTCCGCTTGCGCTGCAGCCTTGAAAAAACCGGCCGCATCTTACCCTTCGGAAAGCCGATCGGGAAGCGCCTCGCGGCCATGCAATGTGGCGGGGCGGGACGCCACACCGCATCCCGGAAGCGACCCGTCGTGGGCGCCACATGGATGCGGATCCGAGCTCGAGATCCGTGCCGGATCTGCTAGTCCGTCGTCCGGTCCCGCCCCTTCCCTCGACGCCGACCCGGCCGCGGGAACGCGTTCGACTGGATGTATCCGGGATCCGTCCGCGCAGACCGATCTGCACCACCGATAAAAAGCACTTACCTTATTATTGCTATTGAATGTCATTTTCACTATCAATATTCGACAAAGCCCGGCTGCGCCGCGACCTCCTCCGGCACCTGGAGGCCGACCTGGAGATGCTGGTCCGACGCCAGCGGGATACCCAGGCCGCCGCGACGCACAGCGAGAACCGTCCGGAACACGCGAAAGACACCCGCGCGACCGAACAGGGCTATCTGGCCCGGGGCCTCGCCGCCCGGGTCGCCGAGATGAAGCAGACGATCGACCGTCTCGGATCGCTGGAACTCTTGCGCTTCGACGCTCGGCAGCCGATCGCGCTGACGGCCCTCGTCATGCTGCAGGACCATGAGGACGGCGGGACCCGGACGTGCTGGCTCGTCCCCTGCGCCGGCGGCGTCGCATTGTGCCAGGGCGATCATGCGCTGCGCACCCTGACCCCACGGAGCCCGCTTGGCCGGGCGCTGCTCGGACTCCGGGTGGGCGACGATGGCGCCTTTCCGACCCCCGGCGGCGAGCGCGGCTTCGAGATCCTTTCGATTGCCTGAGCGGCAGATCCGGAGCGCCCCTGCGCTCCGCCCCTTCCGAGGGTCGGATCGGATCAGGCCTTCCGGCCGGCGGCCTCCCGGAACGCCTGGACCAGCGGACCCAGAAGGTCCTCGACCGCAGCGGCCTCGTCGGGCAGCAGGAGGGTCACGCGCAGATCCGTGATGCCCGCTTCGACCATCGCAGGCACCGGGGCGACCGTGCGTTCGGGATCGATCTTCCCGTCCCCCCCCTCCACGACGGGCAGATAGCTCGACACCTGGAAGCCCGTGGGATCCCGCCCGGCCTCTTCGAGCGCTTCGACGATCCGCCGCCGCCCCGCAGCCGGATCCATCGCGTCGTTTCCCCATGGAATCCAGCCACGCCCGAAACGAACGATCCTGCGCAGGACGTTCTTGTTCAGCGTCCCGCTGATCCAGAGCGGCACCCCCCCCGGCTGGAGCGGCTTCGGGTTGAGGTGGATTCCTTCGAATCGGACATTCGCGGATTCGTGGGCGGCGGAACGATCCCGCCAGAGCGTCTGGCAGATCTCGAGCGTCTCGTCGAGCAATCGCCCGCGCCCCTCGTATTCGAGCCCGTTCGCCTCGTATTCCTCGCGCTGCCAACCGACGCCGACACCCAGATCGAGACGCCCCAGCGACAGGACGTCGATCGTCGACAGCTGTTTCGCGAGGGTCGCGGGGCGGCGCAACGCCGCGATCAGGATTCCCGTCATGAAGCGGGTATGGGTCGTCATCGCGGCCCACATCGAAATCACGGTCAGGGGATCGAGCCAATGCCCGTCGGATCCCGTCGGCTGGGTCCCCCCGGCAATGCCACCGCGCCTGGGATCCCCGTAGGCCTCGAGGTCCTCGCCGAGAATCACGTGATCCGAGACCACGAGTCGATCGATCCCTGCAGCGTCCGCGCCCCGGGCCTGCTCGAAGAGGAATCGCCAACCCCCCGGACCGGGATCCTCCGCCGAGAAGTTATGTGGCTGGATCGAAAGCGCCGGGGTGACCGCTTTGAGTTCATGAACCTCCGACATCATCGATCCTCCCTGGTTGCCGACGTCTCCAAAGCTACGTAATTTCGCGCCTCCATGGCAGAGCGGAACGGATCTCGATGCTCCCTCCCGCGAAGCCGTCTCCGAGAAGCCGCCCATGAGGCCACCGGGCATCGGCGGACGAGGTCACCCAGGTGAGCAGAACGGGATCACGATTCGATTTTTCCGAGCAGACCGTCGTCGTGACGGGCGGATCCCGCGGTATCGGACGCGAGATCTGCGAAGCGTTCGCCGAGGCCGGTGCCCGGGTCCATGCCTGCGGGCGACGGCCCCTCGAGACGCCGTTCGAACACGAAGGCATTTCCTTCGAATCCGTCGACGTGCGCGACGCAGAGGCCACGGAAACCTGGCTCGGTCGCTGCGCGAGCGCGACCGGTGGCTTCGACGTGCTCGTGAACAATGCCGGCGGCGCGCCCTCCGTCGCGAGCGCCGAGGCTTCGCCGAACCTCACGAAGAAGATCCTCGAGCTGAACCTGACCGCCCCGCTCATCCTCTCCCAGCAGGCCCATCCCCATCTCCTGGCGCGCGATCGCGGAGGCGTCATCGTCAATATCGTGAGCAT
>DRKE01000220.1 GCA_011051925.1 Deltaproteobacteria bacterium | reverse complement strand
GGGCCATCTCCTCCCGCGCCGCACCCGGAGGCAGGCGGTCGCGATAGCCCTCGCCCATGAATCCGGAACGCGTCGCGGAGTTCCTCAGCAACTCCGTCGCTTCGGCATGGCCGAGGACGATCCAGCTCCCGCCCGAGCGCTGGACGGGACCCGCGGATCTGGCCGATGCGTAGAGACGATAGGGCTCCCGGGCGTTCTTCAGGTCAGCGAGCCGGAAAGGGGGAGCGTCGGGCGGCATGGGGAGATCCTACCATCGGACGGTCGGATGGGCGCCACGACAAGGGGGGGCTTCGTCCGGTCCGGACGGGTTCCTGCTATACCCTTGGGCATACGCCCCGGTAGCTCAGCTGGATAGAGCGGCTGCCTTCTAAGCAGCGGGTCGCAGGTTCGAGTCCTGCCCGGGGCGCCATCGCGGCTCGGGTCCACGCCGGGCCCATGCCGGTTTCCATCGCATCCAGTCGGGCCTTCTCCCGGCCGCCCGTCGGTGCCGGGAACCCGGGCGGTCTTGCGATCTTCCTACACGCCCTCGAAGATCTCCGCCCACTCCTCGAGTGCGTCCTCGTGATGTTCCACCAGTTGGATGGCGACCTGCGAGTATCCCGCTTCCGCCAGGGCCCGGAGCCGGCTCCGCAGCGTATCGGGGGGTCCCACGAAATCGACGAGTGCCTCGATCAGCTCGGCCGACATCAGCGCCCGTTCTTCCGGACGCAGGAACATCAGGTGGCCGCGGTGGTTGGTGAGGTAGCGTGCGTCTTCCGGTTCGTAGGTCCGGTAGATCTCCCGGTACCGCTCGAGGGCGTCTTCGACCACCGGCGGAAGCAGACCCTTCATCGCTCCCGGCTCGGTCGACTCGACCATGTTATGGAGGGCGACCGTCGCGAGAGGCCCGGCCTGGGCGAGGACGCGTTCGCTGTCGAGGGCCTCGCCGGGTCGGAGGACGCAGCCCAGGGTGAAGAGCGTACTGTGCAGCGGAGGGTCCTGGCCGGCGCTCTCCCAGGCCGATCGCATGTCGGCGAGATCGGCGATGGCGGGCTCGACCCGACCTCCGAAATTCAACCAGCCTCCGCCGAGTTCGGCCGCCAGGCGCCTCGCCTTCGGCCCCATGGCCGAGACGTGGAGTGGGATCCTGTCTTCGAGGTGGATGAGGCCGAAATCCGGATTCAGGAACCGGATCTTGCGAAGCTTGCCCTCGAAATCCCACTCGAGGGTTTCGCCGCGGAGCAGGCTCTGCACGCGCTCGACGTAGGTCTTCATTCGCGCCAGGGGGAGAGCGCCGAGGCCCATCGTACGACGTCCCGTGAAACCCGTCCCGACTCCGAAATGGATCCGCCCCGGCGCGAGCTTCGCCAGGGTCGCGAAGGCGTTGGCCGTGACGGGTTCGATCCGGTTCGACGGAATCAGGACGCCGGTCCCGAGATGGATGCGCTCGGTCTTCATGGCCGCCTGGGTCATGGCGATGAAGACGTCGGCGTTCAGGAGCTGGGTGTCATAGAACCACGCGTGCGAGAAGCCCAGCTCCTCGGCACGCTTCACGGCCTTCCACGACGCGGGACTGGTCGCGAGCGCGATTCCGGCTTCCACTCCGATTCCATCCTTTCGCCGCGGCCACGCCGCGGCGCTGGACTTGCGGGCCCGCACGTGGCCTCCGGATTGCGATGCCCGATGGGCGATCCGCTACGGCCTACTCCCCGTACACATGGATCGTCCGCTGGGTCCAGACGCCGAGCACGGACAGCGTTTCGAGATCCGCATACTGCACGGTCTCGATCCCCGCGCGCCGGGCTGCGTCGGCGATGGCCGTACTGCCCCAGTCGAAGCGGAGTCGGCCATAGTAGATCGGGATCGAGAGCGTCTTCCACGAAGGGCCGCGATGATCGGACGCGCGGGGGGCACCCTCGAAGTTCACGTCGAGGGGAACCGTCGTATGCGAGTAGATCGCGCCCGAGACACAACCCGAGCCCACGAGGACCAGCGTCACGAGGGCCACGGCCATCACGAAGATCCGCCGTCGCACGACTAATCTCCGTAGACGATCGTTCGGTAGCGGGCGTAGACGAAGCCCAGGATCGCGAAGCGATCCTGATCGGCATGGCGGATCGTCGTGATCCCGCCGTCCTTCGCTGCCGCCTGGGTCCCGGCATCGCCCCAGGCGACGAGGCCGAGAACACTGTGCGCCGTGCTCATGCCGACCTTGCTGCCGAGCTCCGTCCGGTCGAGATCGGTGTCGAGCGGGGCCTTCACGTGCATGTAGACGCAGCCCGTCATGGGCAGGATCGCCATCGCGATCGCGATCAAGAAGAGCGTCCGGATCCGTCCATCGAAACGTTTCATGTGTCGTCCCCCCCCGTGCGTTGGCCTCGTCGTCGGCCTCGTTGTCGTGTCACCGCCGCCGTCGTCGTCATGGACGATGGGCTCGGATCGCATCATCGATTCCAATTTGCGCCATTTCCGACGTCCTTGCCAGCCGGGGGTTCATTCGATGGGCGCGTATTTTCCGGGTGCATGCCGGGCGATCAGCATGCCGAGCGGAAGCATCAGGATGAAGATCACGCAGACCAGCGAGTAGATGTCGTTGAACGCCTCCATCGCGGCCTGCGCATCGAGCATGCGGTCCAGAACCCCCATGGCGGCGAGGCGTGCCGACTCGAGATCGAGACCCCGAGCCACGAATCCCCGGGTCATCTGCTCGAGGGTCTGGGTGGCGACGGGATCGAGGGGGCTGATCTGGTCGGCGAGTCCGAAGCGATGGACGTCGGTCCGATGGTCGAGGGTCGTCGCGAGGATCGCGACACCGAGGCTGCCGCCGAGTTGGCGGAAGAGGTTGTAGAGACCGGCCCCCTTGGCGATCAGGGGCCCGGGGAGCGAGCGGAGCGTGGCCGTCGAAAGGGGGACGAACATCGCGCCCATCGCGACGCCACGCAGGATCTGGGGCGGGATGATCTCGGCCCACCCGGCGGCGAGGGTCCATCGGCTCATCATGAAGAGAGCGACGATCATGATGCCCATGCCCGAGATGAAGATCGGCCGGGGACCGGCGCGCCAGATCAGACGGCCGACGAAGCCCATCATGATCGCCGTCGAGAGACTCGAGGGCAGGTTGGCGAGGCCCGACTTGAAGGCGGGCCAGCCGAGGAGCGATTGGGCATAGACCGGAAAGAGGAAGACGCTGCCGTAGAGGCCGAGCCCCATCAACAGGCCGAGGGCACAGCCGATCGCGAGCGAGGGACGGCGAAGCACCCGGAGATCGACGATCGGATGTTCCGTCGTGAGTGATCGGTAGACGAGACCCCCGATGCCGAACACGGCGGCGACGGCGAGCCAGCGGATCCGCTCGCTCTCGAACCAGTCCTTGCTGCCGCCCTGTTCGAGCATCGTCTGGAGGGCGCCGATTCCGACCACCAACAGGAACATGCCGAGCCAATCCATTCGCAGGTCCACGTTGCGTCGCGCATGGGGCGGGTCGACGAGGGCGGTCAAGCAGAGGAAGGCGGCGAGGAGCCCGAGCGGAACATTGATGAAGAAGATCCAATGCCAGGAGTATTCCTGGGTGAGCCAGCCTCCCAGGGTCGGTCCGATGCTCGGGCCCATCATCGCGCCGACACCGAAGATCGCCTGACCGATGCCCTGCTTGGAGGGCGGAAAGGCTTCGATCAGGATGGCCTGGGAAGTCGCGACGAGCGCGCCGCCGCCGAGGCCCTGGACGATCCGCCAGAAAACGAGTTCGTCGACGCTGGTCGAGAGGCCGCAGAGAAGCGAGGCGGCCGTGAAGATCAGGATCGACGTGATGAAATAGCGCTTCCGACCGAAACGACCGGCCATCCAGCCGGTCATCGGAATGATGATCACGTTCGAGACGATGTAGCCCGTGATGACCCAGTCGGCCTCGTCGAGGCTGGCGCCGAGATTCCCCATCATGGTCGGCAGGGCGACGTTCACGATGCTCGTGTCGATGATCTCGAGAAGGACGGCGAGCATGACCGAGAAGACGATCAGCAGGCGTCGGAAGTCGAGCTTGTACTCCTCTTCGCTGGTGAGATCGGTCATCGTCGTCTACCCGACTACTCGATCGCGATGGAGACTTCCGCGGACAAGCCGGCGGCGAGCGCGAGGCCCTCGTCGCCCGGCGCTTCGCCCTCCTTGGGAACGGGGTCGAGCACGATCTTCACGGGGATGCGCTGGACGACCTTCGTGAAGTTGCCCGCCGCGGGTTCGGGAGAGAGCAGGGCGTACTGGGTTCCCGTGGCTGGCGAGAAGGAATCGACCCGTCCACTCCAGACGACGCCGGGGAAGGCATCGATCGTGACTTCGGCGGGGGAGCCGATCTCGATCCCGGCCAGTTGCGTCTCCTTGAAATTGGCCATCACGGAGATTTCCTCGTCCGACACCAGGGCGAGGAGAGGGCGGCCCGCACTGACGACGGTGCCGACCTCGACGCTGCGTCGGCCGATCGTTCCGGAAACGGGGGCGCGGACCCGGGTTCGTTCCAGATCGAGTTCGGCAGCGCGCTTTTCCGCTTCCGCCTGCCGGATCTGGGCATCGTCCTCGATCAGGGCGAGTTCGGCTTCGGCGCGGAGCTCGAGGGCGCGGACCCGCGCCTGGGCGCTCTGGTAGGCGGTACGCGCCAGATCGAAGTCGCTCTGGCTGGCGCTATTGCTCGCGAGCAGGGATTTCACCCGTTCCAGTTCGCGTTCGGCCCGCCAGAGCTCGGCCGTCGCGGCGACCCGCTCGGCATCGGCCGCAGCGGCGGCGGCCCTCGCCTGGCTGGCGCGATTCCGGACGAAGGAGAGATTGGCCTCGGCGCGCGCGAGCGCGAGCTCGAATTCCGTCGGGTCGAGTCGGACGAGGAGGTCGCCCTTCTCGACGCGCTGATGTTCGGCGACGGCGATCTCGATGATGCGGCCCGTGACCTGGCTGGCCACGTAGACCATCGGCAGGTCGACGAAGGCATCGTCGGTATGGACACGGCCCGAAAGGATGCCCGTCGCGAAGACGACGGCCACGATCGCCGCGACCAGGACGAGGCCCAGGATCCACCAGCGCCACAGATTCGAGCTGGCATCGACGACTTCGATCGGTTCGTCGGGCTTGGGATCCTCGACGGCTTCGACGGAAGGGGCGGCACTCATGGATTC
>DRKE01000219.1 GCA_011051925.1 Deltaproteobacteria bacterium | reverse complement strand
GGAACGGAATGGAAGAATCGCTGGCCCAGCATCAGGGCCAGCAACGCGATGATGGCGACGGTTGCGAGTTTCGGATTCACGGTGCCCCCTTGAGTGACCGATGGAGCGCAACTCTACCCCAGATCCAGCCCTTCTCCCCCATCGCGGCGCTCCCGTTCCCGGGCCCCGATCCCGACTGGGACCCTCGCCCGGGCGCGAAGCGATGGGCATGAGCGTCCGGCGGGGCGCGGGCCGGAATCACGCCCCTCGCTCGGCCGGGGTTCATGAGATGGCCTCTAGACGATCGCCTTGCCGTCCTTGAGCTTCTGGATCTCGTCCGCGGCGAATCCGAAGGACGCGAGCACCTCCTCCGAATGCTGCCCGGCATGCGCGGGTGGCCGATCGAGTTCCGGCGCGGTCCGACTGAAGCGCGGAGACGGCGCCGGCTGGATCAGACCATGGGATTCGACGAAGGTCTTCCGATGCTTGATATGGGGATGATCGGCGACCTCCGACATCTTGAGGACCGGGGCAAAGCAGACATCGGAACCCTCCATCAATGCGCACCATTCGTCCCGCGTCCGGGTCTTGAAGATCGCCTCGAAGCGTTCCTTCAGGATGGGCCAGCCCGACTTGTCCATCTGGGGCGGCAGATCCTCGTCGGCCAGTTCGAGTTTCTCGAGAAGCTCCGCATAGAACTGGGGCTCGATCGAGCCGATCGAGATGAACTTTCCGTCACTCGTCTCGAAGGTGTCATAGAAATGCGCGCCCGTGTCGAGCAGGTTCGTGCCGCGCTCCTCCTTCCAGACACCGAGGGCGGCCATGCTGTGGAACATCCCCATCAGTGTCGCGGCCCCATCGACCATCGCAGCGTCGACGACCTGGCCCTTCCCGGACGAAGCCCGCTCGACGAGCGCCGAAGCGATCCCGAAAGCGAGCAGCATCCCGCCACCACCGAAATCACCCACGAGATTGAGCGGCGGGGTCGGCTTCTCCCCCTTGCGCCCGATCGGTTCCAGCGCACCCGCCAGGGCGATGTAGTTGATGTCGTGTCCGGCCGCGTGCGCGAGCGGTCCTTCCTGTCCCCAGCCGGTCATCCGTCCATAGACCAGTCCCGGGTTCCGCTCCAGACAGATGTCGGGTCCGAGTCCGAGGCGTTCCATGACGCCGGGTCGGAACCCTTCGATCAGGACATCGGCCTTCTCGACGAGACGCAGGACGACATCGACTCCGTCGGACTGCTTCAGATCGACACCGATGCTTCGGCGACCCCGGGCCAGGATGTCCGCCGGCGGATCGTCGGGGTCCCCACCACGCACGCGATCCGCGCGATCGATCCGGACGACTTCCGCGCCCATGTCCGCCAGCATCATTCCGCAGAACGGCCCCGGGCCGATGCCCGCCACCTCCAATACCTTGATGCCTGCCAGGGGGCCCTTTGCCATCTCGTCGTCTCCATGAGTCCGTGAAGGGATTCCCCCGGACCGATCCGGGGGTGCGAAATGATAACCGATCGGCGCCCGGGGTCGGGCCGTCCGGATCGAGGGACGCCTCGATCCCGTGGCCTCACACCGAATCCACGACCCGAGCGACCTGCATCCAATCCGTACAACGGATCAGCGCATCCCGGGTCCTGCGTGCGAGATGACCCAGGCTGCGATTCCACGGCCGGTCCATCAAGACGACCGGAATGTCGAGTTCCTCGACCAGGCGCACGGCCGTATCCAGGCTGTCCTCGATCGCCACGTCGAAGCCGAAATCGGGGAGCTCCTCGAAGCGGATCGCCGGAAGGCCTTCGGGATTCCAACTCGGCCGGGCCCATTTGTCGAGATGGTGGAGTGCGTCGTGGTCGAGGCGATGACTCTCGAGCCATCGGCGCGATGCCGCGTTCGTCTTCGGCGGCCGTCCCGTCACGAGCGTGATCTGGTCGCCCGACGCCTTCCAATCCGAGAGGACATCGGCCGCCCCGGCAACCGGCTCGATCGACTCGATGACCTCGTCGTCGTGGGCCCGATCCATGAAGACTTCGATCTCGGCACGATCGAGTCCGAACGATCTCGCGAGGTCGAAATGCTCGACCGCTCTCGGATCGACGCGTCGATCGTGCAGATGTTCGAGAAGGTCGACGAGCCGCTGGATCGTCTCACAAAGAACATCGTCGATATCGACGTAGATCCTTCGAGGCCCCATCATTCGTCTCTCGATTCGTCTCTCGCGCATGAGTCGCGGCCGTCCGACCCGTGCGCCCCTCTCGCGACCTCCGAGAGCGCCTCGGAGAGGGCCGCAAGGGGCGCCTTCGCCTTGTCGAGGGATTCGAGATACTCGGCCTCGGGTGAAGAGTCCGCCACGACGCCCCCTCCGACGTGGAGATGAGCACGCCCCTCCTTCCAGACGATCGTGCGGATCACGACCGAGAGATCGAGCCCGCCCCGGAGATCGAGATAGCCGAGGGCACCGGCGTAGACTCCCCGGCGCACCTGCTCGAGGTCTTCGAGCAATCCGATCGCGGCCAGCTTGGGGGCGCCCGTCATCGAGCCCGGAGGAAAGGTCGCGCGCAGGAGATCGAAAGCGTCACGCCCCGTCGCGAGTCTGCCCGTCACCGTCGAAACGAGCTGGAAGACCGCCGCATACGCTTCGACCTTCATCAGCTCGGGCACGTCGATCGAACCCGGCGCGCAGACCCGCCCCAGATCATTTCGGACCAGATCGACGATCATCAGGTTCTCGGCCCGATCCTTCTCGCTCGACCGGAGTTCATGCGCGAGCCGCGCGTC
>DRKE01000218.1 GCA_011051925.1 Deltaproteobacteria bacterium | reverse complement strand
GAGGCCCTGACCGGGATCCGTCCGGCGGAATAGAGGCCATATCCGCGCCCATGTGTGGCGCGTCACTTCTTCCGTTCGGCCCTTCGGCCAATTTGCCGCCGATGAACGCCCCTGCCGAAGATCCGGAACTCGATGAACTGGTCGCCCGCTTCGGACACCGCGTGCGCTTCTTCGCGCGCCGGATCGGATCCCGCTTCGGACTGGGCCCGCAATGGCATGACGATCTCGTCTCGTCGGGCTATTGGGGGCTGCTCAAGGCCCTGCGGAATCGGCGCGATGGCGCCCATGCCCATGAGCTCTCGGCCTATGTGTCCCAGCGCATCGAAGGCGCCGTGCTCGACGAGGCCCGCCGGATCCTCGGCCGGATGTCGAGTCAGAGTGAATGTGATCCGGCGGATCTCGAGGCGGGACTTCCCGAGGAAGCGCTCAGTCCCGACTGGGAACTCGATCGCCGGCCGAGCGGTCCCGAGGAACTCGCAGATCGGGAGGGCCGCTGGCGTCGGATCGAGCGGTCCTTCGCGCATCTGGCGGTCGAACATCGGCGGCTGCTGCTGGCCTATGCCTCGGGCCGGTCGCTGGCTGAGATCGCCCGCCGACAGGGGATGAGTCCGGCCCGACTCCAGAACCAGATGACCAAGATCACGCGATCGGTCCGCGCACGGTCTCCGGAATTGCGACGACTGCTCCGGCACGAGATCTGATTCCCGCGCGGCTTTTCCCGGCCGAAAGCGGATCTCGCGAATCTGGTCATCGCGAATGGGACGGCGATGGCCTGCCCCGCGGGCCTGCATGCCCAGCGACTGATCGTTGGCGCCGCCCATCGCAGGGCCGGGAGCCGACGGGGGTCGAAGGGGATCGCCCGGGACCGTACCATGCGGCCTTGGATGGATTTTCCAGATCTGGATGGCGGGCGACCGATCCGCCGGGAGAAATGAAGGCATGGCGGAAAACGGAAATGGTCGAGCGATCCTGATCGCGGCGTTCCTGATCAGTCTCTCGATCGTCGGAGGGAGTTTCTTCATCGCGAGTTCCCTCGATCGCGCGACCTCCCAGATCGAGCTGGCAGCGGGGGCCCTCGAGAAGCTGCCGCTGGCTGCGGCACCGGCTCCGGCGGCCCGGCCCGATCGGCCGGTCCGGCCGGACCGGAACAAGCGATACGACGTTTCGGTCGGGGAGGCGCCGACCCGCGGCAAGGCGGATGCGCCGGTCACGATCGTCGAGTGGTCCGATTTCCAATGTCCCTTCTGCAGTCGCGTGGAACCGACCCTCGATCGGATCGAGAAGGAATACGGAGATCGGGTGCGCTTCGTGTTCAAGCACATGCCCCTTTCGATCCATCCCCAGGCCGGTGCGGCCCACGCCGCAGCGGAAGCGGCCCATCGTCAGGGCCGATTCTGGGAGATGCACGATCGCATCTTCGAGAACCCACGTGACCTTCGCAGGGAGACACTCGAGGGTTATGCGGCCGAGATCGGACTCGACATGGACCGTTTCAGGAAGGACGTCGCATCAGAAGACGTATCCCGGCGAATCGACGAGGACATCAAGCAGGCCGGCCAGCTCGGGGTGACGGGAACCCCTGCTTTCTTCATCAATGGGAAGTTCCTCTCCGGCGCCCAACCCTTTCCCGCTTTCAAGAAGTCGATCGACGAAGCGCTCGAAAAGAGCTCCTGACGGGCCTCGAACCCCATGATCCGTGGGATCGCATTCGATCTCTTCGACACCCTCGTCGACCAGAACCACGATCGTCTGGCACCGGTCGAAGTCGAAGGTCGGCGGATCGGTGCCACGACACCCGCGCTTCATCGGTATGCCGTCGACGAGCTGGGCATGGAGGTTCCGATCCTGGCGTTCGCGGATCGGCTCCGCTCCGTCGATCGCAAGATGCGGGTCGAAACGATCGACCGCGGCCTCGAACTCGCGACCCACGATCGCTTCGCGGCCCTGGCCGAGAGCCTCGGGTGTCCGGACGTCGCGGCGGCGGCACGGGGCCTGACCCAGGTCCACATGAGCG
The DNA here is from genome assembly GCA_011051925.1 of Deltaproteobacteria bacterium. Classification (GTDB taxonomy): domain Bacteria; phylum Myxococcota_A; class UBA9160; order UBA9160; family UBA4427; genus UBA4427. Next base: position 14,748 of record DRKE01000218.1, on the reverse strand, counting down.
TGTTGCGGGAGGCCGTGACGATCCCCGACCACCATGAGGCGGTCCTGGCCAATCTCGCCGTCGATCATCCACTCGCCCTCTGTTCCAATTTCTCGCATGCCGAGACGGCGCGATCGATCCTTCGCCGTGCAGGCTTCGACGTCCATCTCGATCCGGTCGTGATCTCGGAAGAGGTCGGGATCCGGAAACCCCGCCGCGAGATCTTCGAGGCGGTCTCGACGGCCCTGGCTCTCGCACCCGGAGAGATCCTCCACGTGGGCGACGATCTCCGGGCGGATGTCGGCGGCGCCGCGGCGCTCGGGATGAAGACGGTCTGGCTGACGCGCCGGGTCCGGGACCCCGAAGCCGAGCTCGCCGGTTACGAAGGACCGCGGCCGGATTTCGCTCTCGAGGACCTGATGGATCTTCCGGTCCTGATCGCGCGTCTGAACCGCCCCCGATGAACCTCTTGTTGATCGAGCCCGAGGAACTCGAGGACGGAAGCCGTCGCGTCCGCGTCGGGGGACGTCGACGCCGTCATGCCGAGCAGATTCTTCGAGCCGGACCCGGGGCATCGCTGCGGGTCGGCGTCGTCGGGGGGCGGATCGGGACGGCGCGGGTCATGGCGCTCGATGCGGAAACGTTGGATCTCGAGGTCCGTCTCGAACGGGATCCTCCGCCGAAGCTCGCGTTCCAGCTCGTCCTGGCCCTCCCCCGCCCCCCGGTCTTCCGGCGGCTGCTCTCGACGGTTTCGAGTCTCGGGATCGAGCGGCTCCTCGTCGTCGGCACGGCGCGGACGGAGAAGAGTTTCTGGCAGAGCCGCGTGGTCGAGCCCGGGGCGATCCGGGAACGCCTGCTTCTCGGTCTCGAGCAGGCGGGGGACACGATCCTGCCCGAAGTCGAGCTGCATCGATATTTCGAGCCGCTGGTGAAAGACGTCCTGCCGGCCTGCCTGGTGGGACGTCGCGGTCTGCTCGCCCATCCCGGCGCCGGGCGACCCTGCCCCCATGGTGTCGCCGACCCCGTGACCTGTTTCGTCGGTCCCGAGGGCGGTCTGCTCGACCACGAGATCGAAAAACTGGTCGGGGCGGGGTTCTTGCCGGTCGATCTCGGCGAACGGGTCCTCCGGGTCGAGCCGGTCATCCCGATGCTGGTCGGGCGACTCGCGAGCTGACGGGATCCGCCGGATCGGGTGTGGCCGATGGGGGCTCGGGCCGGCCCGATGCCGCTCCGGGTCGAGCGGGGTCCATCGCACCGGGCGCCGACGGGATCGGGCCGGTCGGGATGGTGGCCTGTCGCTCGAGGAGGGCTTTCGAGCGGGCGATGTCCCGGGGATCGGGTGGTGGCGCGACGTCGAAGGCCAGGATCCCGAAATGCACGAGCATGAGAGCGGCATAGACGACGAGCGAAGCGTAGAGACCGAGCCGTGCGAACCGGAAATTCTTGTGGACGAGAAGAATGACGAGCCAGATGCCCACGATCCCGCATTTCTGGACCAGGAATGCACCCGGACCGATGTCGAGGAAGAAATCCATGAACGGATTCGCTTCCTGCCCGCCGCGTTCGAGCCAGAGAAGGGTCAGGAACGCGTCGGCCACGTTCATCAGGAAGACGGCCAGGATCAGCGCGACTTCCCGTCGCGAATAGCGATCGACATAGCCGACGCGATCCGTTCGGCGCCGGCCCTGCTCCCGGCGGAGGGGCCCGAGCCAGCGGGCCCACGGTCGAGTCGGCTGCTTTCGCCTTTCGGAAGCCCGACGATCGGGACCGTCCCAGTCCGGATCGTCGCTCGAGAACGAAGGGAGGGGATCGGTCTCGAGACTGCCCACACCCATCGTCTTGCTCCTCGACTGCACGCGTCCTGCTCCATGGCGCGGGGGAATCGACTGCGCTTCCCAGCGTTATCGGCCGGGCCCGTCTCGAGTTTGAGTCCCGGGATCCCACTTTTCCCGCTGCGATCGGTCTGGCCGAAACGGGGATCGGGACGTGGATCCGGGTCGGGTCAGGCGGGAAAGGCGCGCTCGACGAACCAGTAGATGCCGAGACCGCACAGGGCTGCGGCCGAAAGCTGCGTCGCCAGGGCCCGGAGTGGCGCGGAGGCGAGACGGGCGCCGAGGACGAGAAGAGGCCAGAGGAGCAGGACGACACCGATCTGTCCGATCTCGACACCGAGATTGAACCCGAGGAGTGCCGGCACGAGCCGACCCGCGGGCAGATCCATCTCGACCAGCACGCCGGCGAAACCCAGGCCGTGGACGAGGCCGAAGGCGAAGGTCAGGCAGATGCGCAGCCATTCGTGGGGTTCTCGGGCGGCGAGCGAGAAATAACAGGCGGTGAAGAGCGCGAGGCCTGCGATCGTGACGACGGAGAGCACGGAGAATCCGGACAGGGAGGCAAACGTCATCAGGCCGAGTCCAGCGAGGACGAAGATCGGAATCCGGCGGTCGTGCCCGCTCTCCCACCAACCCTTCTCGATGGCCACCAACGCGACCGAAAAGGCGATGACGGATTCGACGGCGGCAGCGTGGGGATGGATGAGACCCTGGACGGCCAATGCGAGGGTCAAGCTATGGGCCAGGGTGAATCCGGTGACCAGGCGTGCGACCTCACCGATGCGACCGGCGAGAAGCAGGAGCCCGAAGACGAAGGCGAGATGGTCCCAGCCCGTGAGGATGTGTTCGATGCCCAGTCGGACGTAGTCGCGAAGGCGACTTCCGCTGGGCTCTTGATCGGCTTGCGGTCCTGGTCGTCGCAGGATGAACTCGGGAGAGGCTTCGGTCAGCACCTGTTCACGGACATGGTCGGGATCGTCCGCGAAGCGCACGCGCGCGAAATGCATGTGGGAGGGCGCCACCTCGAGGAGGAGCCGGCTGCGGATCGAGAGGACGCGGGCGTCTTCAGGGCATTCGATCCGCCATGCGTACCGGATCCAGCCCGGATCATCGGGCCTGCGGCCGGCCGTGGCACTGGCGGCGCAGGGCCGACCGTCGGCGAGCAGGATCAGGTCCTGGGGAAGTCTCGAAGCGGGCGGGTCCCCGACGCCGATTCCCGGGGCCGCCCCGGTCCGGGCCACGATGCCGGGGGGAAGGGCGTCGGGACCCAGCCGGCTCCACTCGAGGACTCGCATCCGGACCTGCACGTTGGCGCCGGTCCCGTCGATCTCCCAGCTGGAGTACGAAAGGCTTCGGCCATGGGCCCGGGCCGAACGGGGCATCAGCGCCGTGTGGCACGAGACGATCGCGAGGGCTGCGAATGCGAGAAGGAACCGCTCACGGAGATCGGACTGCGGGGCGGGGGGCATTCCGGCAGGATAGCCGTTGCCTTCCCCGGGGTGAAGCGACGACGTGTCCAAGAACGGAGTGAAAATGCTGCGCCCGAAGAGGCGTGTTCTGCGACGAAAAACCGGTGGATGAGTCCGGAAAGCGCGCTCACGATGAGGATTCCGGCGACATTCGGCGCAATCGTCGCGGGGGCCTTGCGCAAGAACCGATTTGTGCTATGATTGCGTTATCGACATCAAAAAATCCCCACGAGTTCGTCTCGTGGGGATTTTTCGTTTTCGGGGCCGCGCCCACCGGCTTCCGCCCGGACCGATCAGGACCGATCAGAGTACGATGGCCGCCTGGATCTCGCGATAGACATGGTCGCGGTCGCCCGGTGCCCCGAAACGGGCCTCCGAGCGGATGACCAGGCTCTTGCGCAGGTTGCTCCCCTCGTAGTGCTCCGTGAGGGAGCAGGAGACCGTGACCTCGAAGCCCGCCAGGACCCCCTCGCCCAGATCGAGCGTCGTCGTTGGCGCAGGACAGGCGCCGTTCTCGCTCGCCTCATGGAGGGCCCAATCGATGCCACTGCGCGCCGCCCAATGGGCTCGTGTGCCGAGGATCGCGATCGAGGAGCCGGCCTGCTGGGTCCCCGTCATCCGGACCATCGCAGCGCCCGCCGAACTCAGGACCACCAGCAGGACCAGCGCCGCGACCAGCGCGAAGCCCGTCGTTCGACCGGGGCGCCGGGCGCGGAGGGGGAGGCCGCGCGATCGCTCTCCGATTCCCGTTTGCCGGGCAGACGACGGAACGGTAACGGTCATGGCGCGTTCCGGATCTCGACCTGTTGCAACAATCGGACGCGCTCGTTCCCGCTCGCGAGAACGAGCGTGAGCGTGACCAGGCCGGAGCGCGATGGGGATCCCGGGACATAGTCGAAGGCACAGCTTTCGAGGCGATCCGCCGCACGGGCGTGACTCCCGTCCGACAAGGGAGGCAGCGCCGGATCGGTCGGCTGGCTGCTCGTGACGGGGTAGCCCTCGATCCGCCAGAGCGTGCCTTCGACGGGATCGCAGAGGAACGTGATCGGCGTATCGACGAGATAGAGACGGGCGTTCGGGGATTCGAGGGCGAAGCGATGCTCCTGGCTCAGCTGGAGTTGATCCTCGTCGCCGTCATCGGCGAGGCTGAGCGTCGTCGATGCCGGGGTGATCGATCCCGGATTCGTCCCGAGTGCCGCCTCGGTCCAGATGCCCGCGCTCGAAGGATAGATCGCGATCCGGGTCCCGCTCGGAAGCGCCTCGCCACGGATGAAGGCCGGGTTCTGGAACCTTCCGATCAGATTGAAGCTCGTATCGCCGCCGAAGGAGAGCCAGTCCGAGCCATTCGAGTGGTCGACCTCGTTCGGACCGCCCGGATCGTTCACGCCCGGATCCGCTCGATAGCGCCCACCTCCGCTCGTATGCAGCAACTCGAGGACCCGACCGCTGCTCGAGACACGAACGCTGTTGGGAAGGGCTCGTCGGAGATCGCGAACCATCCGACCGATGGCGAGGTCCGCCAGCGCGACGAGCTCGCTCCGCCGGGATACGGCCGCATATCCGTTCATCGGATGTTGGAGGACATTGGCCAGGCCGACGGTCAGGATTCCGGTCAACGCGATGACCGTGACGAGTTCGACGATCGAGAATCCCCGTCGACCGGCCCTGGACTGGCCATGCGGCCCGGTCACGGATTCGTCCTGTATGCGGCCAGAAGCACCGGTCTTCCCAGGGGATCGGTCACGGTCGCGTCGATCCGGAGAACGTCGTCCGATCCGGAGATCGAGCCCAGCTGGGCATTCCGATCCACCCGGATTTCGACATGATAGGCCTCGAGACCGGTGACGAGCGTGCCGTTCTGGTCGCGCGCGCCGATTTCGTCGAGTCCGTCATAGTCGCAGACGTTGTCGTAGAGGGGCCGCGTCGGCTCCGGAGCGGGACAGAGGGTACCCTCGTCGGGGTCGAGATAGGCCTTCTGGAGGATCTCCTCGAGGTAGGACTCCGCGATCGAAGTCGCCTGACGCTCGAGCATCGGGTCGGCGCTTCGGCGGGTCGTCGTGTCGACGATCAGCATCGTTCCCGTCAGGGTGATCGCGACGACCACGATCGCGACGACAAGCTCGACCAGGCTCATGCCTGCCTGGCGTCGTCCGCTCGATCTTCGGGATGCCACCTCCCGCGTTCCGGTCACCTTCCCTCCCGGATTCGATTCAGGGCACACGGACCAGCCCTGTTTCACCGATCGCTTCGATCGAGCGTCCGCCGATCGAGATCGTCGCGTTCGTGACGGTGCCTGCGGATGTCGTCGTCCGACCGAGCGGATCGAAGACCAGGGGATCGACCGAACTCGTGATCGAGACGCCCTCCGGAAGCTGCACCAGGAAGGGGGGGGTATTCGAGACCGGATCGACCAGGGGCTGCGTGAACGCACCGCTCCGGCAATCGACTCGCGATGTCAGGCGGTAGCGATCGACATCGAAGTCGATCTGGATGGGACAACCCGAATGGGTCGCGAGGCGCTGCGCGAAGCGCAGGTCGGCCAGGGCCTGTCGATGGGATCGTGCGGCGTTCATCTCCGACATGGAGAGGAATCGCGGTGCAGCGACCGCACCGAGGATTCCGACGATCGAGATGAGAACGACCGTTTCGACGATCGTGAACGCCGAGGATCCGAAGCGTTTCGCGGGGATTGCCGATCGCATCGTGGCCGTGGCGGCGTTCATGTCACCCCGATCAGGGAACCGTGATCGAGACGGCACCCGTCGAGGAATCGTATGAAATGCTGCGACCCGCAGAGGCGGTATAGGTGTAGGTGCAGATCGGGGATGCCGCGGTCGCCTGGTATTCGGCAGAGGTATCGGTCGCGACCGTCGGTGGGTTCAGCAGGATCGAGTTCCAGATCGCGACGCATTCCGCGGCGGTGATCGTTCCATCTCCGCCTGCGGCCGCGTCGTTCTCGGGCCAACCCGAATCGTTCAGGCCCACGGTGATCCCGCCTTCGAGCGTGGCGGAGTCCACCCCGGCCACGGCGCCCTGGGCGACCCACGATGCGTGAGCGAGATTGACGCCACTGCCAAGGGCGCCTCCCATCGCCTGGACCGAGGCACTCTGGGCATCGCCCGTGAGGTTGACGAAGCGGGGCAACGCCGTGGCGGCGAGAATCCCGATGATGACGATCACCACGACCAGTTCGATGATCGTGAAGCCCGACCGCCGTCGATTGTCCTGTCCCATGTCCTGCTCCTTGCTCGTTCGGTCCGCGCCGCCGTCGGAGGCCGCCGTGTCGCCGGGGCTGACCCGTCGACTCGACGAGCGCGCCGATCGTGGAGTCGGAGAGTGTCTTCCCGGCCCTTCCGGATTTTTCGGTAGACCTTTTCTGAACCTTTACAGTCAGGTTGGACGAAGTGGAGATCGTCTCCAGCCTCGGGTGAAGGCCGGGGGGATGCCTCGGGGTTCAACCCCGCGCGGCCGAGGCCATCTCCCACATCGGAAGGTAGACGCCGAGCGCGAGGCCGAGGACGAGGATGCCGACGAAGACGATCATGATCGGTTCGATCGCGTCGCCGATCTTCCTGAGATCGTAGTCGACTTCGCGTTCGTAGTAGGAGGCCACCTCGGCCAGCGTGTCTTCGACGGCGCCGGTCTCTTCCCCGACGGCGATCATCTGGAGGACGAGCGGCGTGAAGAGACCACTCGCGTGGGCCGCAGCCGTCAGCGTGTCGCCGGCCTCGATGTCCCCACGAAGTTCCACGATGCGTGCAGCGACGTGGTCGTTGTCGACGGCGCGCGATGCGATCGTGAGGCATTGGGTGACGGGGAGTCCCGAGCCCAGCGTGATCGCCAGGGTGCGGCAGAAGCGGGCGAGAAGCGCACGTTCGAGAATGCTGCCGATCTGCGGGATCCGGAGCTGGATCGCGTGCCAGGCGAGCCGGCCTTCGGCCGTCGCGAGCCATCTCCTGACGACCCACCAGGTCGCCACGGCGATGGCGACGCCGATCGGCCAGTATTCCATCGTGAATTGCGATGACGAAATCAGGATCTTCGTGGCCCAGGGGAGCTCCGCGCCGAAGCTCGCGAAGAGGTTCGCGAAGGGCGGTACGACGAAGACATTGATCACGGCGATCGCGATCACGATCGAGATCAACACGAGGGTCGGATAGCGAAGGGCGCTCTTGATCCGCTTGCGGGTCTCGTCCTCGAGGGAGAGATAGCCGTGAAGCTGTTCGAAAGCGTCCTCGAGTCGTCCGGAACTCTCGCCGATGTGGATGATCGCCACGAATAGATTCGAGAAGATGCGGGGATGGCGTTGGAGCACGCTGGCGAATTCGTGCCCTTTCTCCAGATCGTCCGCCATCTCGAGAAGGATCCGACCGAACTCCGGATTGCGAAGCGTTTCGGCAAGTCCGCGAAGGCCGCGCGTGATCGGTACGCCAGCTCGGATCAGGCTGGTCATCTGACGGCAGAACATGATCACATCGGTGAGCGAGATCCGTCGACGGTTCCAGGCGCGCTGGAATTTCTCGACGAACTCGGGGGTTTCACGTCCGGCCATGCCGATCTTGAGCGGGATGATGCCCTTGGCCGTCAATTCCGCGGCGACCCCGCTGCTGGAGGCCGCCTCCATCTGGCCACGAACCCGTTCTCCCGTGGCGGTGCGTCCGCTGTACTCGAAATTCGCCATTTCCCGTTCCCGCTCGCCCCGCCCCGTCAGGCGGTCACCTTCGGCGCGCGACTCTTGAGTCCGCTGCCGATGTCTTCCTGTTCGCCCGCGATCCGGAGCACCTCGGCGAGGCTCGTGATGCCCTTCGAGGCGTATTCCAGGGCGCAGATCGAAAGCGGTCGGAACCCCCGGGTCTCCATCGCGGCCTGGATGTAGGCGTGCGTGTCGTTCTGTCGAAGGGCTTCGGCCATGGCCTCGTCGATTTCCAGGAGTTCGTAGACACCGGTCCGTCCGCGATATCCGGTGCCGTTGCATTTCGGACAGCCGCGGCCCTTCAGGAAGTCGAGGAATTCAGCGCTCTCGCCGGCGTTCGTGCGGAGCCACATCTTTTCCTGGGGCGTGAGTTTCTGGGGTTCGGCACAAGCGTCGCAGAGCTGTCGGATGAGGCGCTGCGCGAGCACCGCGGAGAGGGCGGTCGCGACGAGGAATCCTTCGGCACCCATGTCCAGGAGGCGCGCCGCACTGCCCGCCGCGCTGTTCGTATGCAGGGTCGAGAAGACCAGATGGCCCGTCATCGCGGAACGAAGGGCGATCTCGGCCGTTTCCTGGTCGCGCATCTCGCCGATCATCACGATGTCCGGGTCCTGCCGCAGGGCTGCGCGGAGGACCGCCGCGAAATCCAGGCCGATCTTCGTGTTGACCTGGACCTGCTGGATCCGCGGCATCCGATACTCGACCGGGTCCTCGACCGAGATGATCTTCTTGGTCGATTCGTTGAGTTCGGCAAGCGCGCCGTAGAGCGTCGTCGTCTTTCCGCTGCCCGTCGGGCCCGTCACGAGAATCAATCCGTGGGGTTGCCGGATGAAATGACGGAAGCGCCGCAGGATCCTGCCGGGCATGCCGATCTTGTCGAGTCCCAGGGCATTCTCGCTCTGGTCGAGGAGGCGCATCACCACCGACTCGCCCCATTGGACGGGCATCGTCGAGACGCGGACGTCGATGTTCCGATCCTTCACCCGGATGTTGAAGCGTCCATCCTGCGGCAATCGGCGCTCGGAGATGTTGAGGCCCGACATCAGCTTGAGTCGGAGGACCAGCGCTCCGGCGATCCGGGTCTCCTTCATCTTCTGCTCGTGCAGCACGCCGTCGATCCGTTGTCGGATCCGGAGGCAGGCCTCGTCCGGCTCGATGTGGATATCCGAGGTTCCGACCTGGACGGCATCCTCGAAGATGGATTTCAGGAGCCGGACGACCGCGGCGTCACTTTCTTCGACGCCTGCCTCGAGCTGGGAGAGGTCGAAGTCGCTGCCCGTGTCCAGTTCGTCGTGAAGCTCCTCGGCGAGGGAGTGGATCTCGCTCGTGCGCCGATAGTTTCGATCGATCGCCGCCAACAGCTCGGATTCGCGAACGACGGCCGGCTCGAGGGGCATCTTGAGGATGCGCTCGATCTCGTCCATGGCGAAGATGTTGGTCGGATCGGCCATGCCGACGAGCGCGGTATCGTCCTTGACGTCGAGGACGATGGCCCGAAAGCGGCGCGCATGGGTTTCCGGCAGGAGTTCGACGAACTCCGTTCGCGTTTCGTATCGGGCGAGATCGACGCAGGGGATGTCGAGTTGCTGCGAAAGGAATTCGAGGAAGCGATCCTCGTCGAGATAACCGGCTTCGATGAGCTGGCGCCCGAGTTTGAGACCGCTCTTCTTCTGTTCGGCCAGGGCGCTCTGGAGCTGTGCTTCGGAGATCACCTGGTTCTCGACGAGGAGTTCGCCGATCCGGATCTTCTTTCGGGCCATCGGATCAGCCTCCCTCGCCGAGATCGGCGATCCGCGCCGACACCCAATGCCGTGTTCCGCCGGGCAATTCTCCGACGCGCATGGCGATCCGATAGGCGTCGAGGGCTTCGGCCTTCTGGTTCAGCGCTTCGAGCGAGATCCCGAGTCCCATCCACCAGCGCGATTCGTCGGGATGAAGGCGCAGGATCGCCTGATAGCGTTCGATCGCCCGCTCGTGGCGTCCGGCGCGCTGCAGGTAGGCCGACGCCAGGGCATGAACGTCCGGGGCGAGGGCCGGATCGAATCCCGCCGCGTCCAGGATCCGGATCGCGGAATCGAGATCACCGGTTCCGGCGATGAGTCGCGCCTCGAGCATCACGAACGCGCTCTCCATCGGCTGCTTCCGACGGGCCATCCGGATGAAGTCGAGGGCTTCGGAGGGCCGGTCCAGGGTCGCGAGCAGCGCCGTACGCTCGAGGATCGCTTCGCGATCCCCGGGCCGGTCCTCGAGCACCTGACGGTAGAGTCGATCCGCCTCCTCGAGATCGTTCCGGAAGCGGGCCTGGCGGGCCGCATCGAGGGTTCTTCGCGCCCGGGCGTCGAGGCGCTCGAGTGTCTTCCGCTGCCGATCGTCGGCCGAGCGAGCGATCTCGAGAACACTCGCCTCCTCCGTTCCGGATTCCCGCCTGCCGATGTCCTGCCCGTCCGTTTCGGCCGATTCGGATCGACCCGACGGATCCGTGCCCTGCAGGTCGACGACGAGCACGGCCCTTCCGTCCTCGTCGATCCAATGGCTCTGGATCCGAACGGCCCGGTCGAGACGGAGCGAGAGTCGGAATCCGCGTGAGGAGGAATGGGCCTGGATCGAGCGGATCGGCGTATCCATCAGGTCCAGATCGGTCATCGGCAATCCCGTTCCCACCGATTCCAGAAGAATCTCGATCTCCCGCTCGTTCGCTCGGGGTTCGATCCGATAGGTCGCAGGTCGGTCGGCCAGGATCCGGAGACGGCTCGTCGCGCCCCGACGAATCAGGTCGATCGATTCGATCGTCGCCGATGGGCGGTCGTCGTCGGCGGAAACGGATCGGGCAGTCGTCCCGGGATCGGGACCGCGGAAAGCAGGCAGCGCGGCGCTCGGGACCCGTGGAGCGGAGCTGACCGGGGGGCGATCCGGTCGTTCGGCCAGGGCGTCGTCGGAAAGGGTCGGACCCTCCACAGCGGTCCGGGCATGCCAGACGCCGATCGCGACGCCCACGACCAGCGCGAAGCCGGTCAGGAGGACCGCGATCTCGGAAAGCATTCGGTGTCGCCGCGGAAGCCGGGGCGCCGGGCGGCCAGGCGAGAGCCCCTCGAGAGGCGAGTCCCCGGTCCGTCGTTTCCGGGCCTCGCGTCGATCGATCTCGATCACCAGGTCATTGATGAGGCTCATCGAACCCGTTTCCCTGTCGAAAGGAGAACCATGGACGTCGGCTCCACCTGGTCCGGCCCGGATGGATCGCGGTCCAACCCGGTGAGAGGCCGGGGTTGCGCCAGCGGGCGAGGCCCTCGGTGTCCCGGATGGCACGCGCGACATGTCGTGGCTCGACCTGTCGGGTGCCCTCGGTGAAGGCGGCGATCAGGCTCTTGTGGCAGAGGACGTTGATCAGTCTTGGAATGCCACCGCTGGCGCGGTGGATCCTCCGACGCGTCGGAGCAGAAAAGATCGGATTCGCTCCGGCACCTGCGCGCGCGAGTCGACGATCGATGTATTGGCGACAGGAATGCCGGTCGAGGGGAAGGAGTCGGGCGCTGAAGGCGATCCGCTGCTGGAGCTGCCGGAGCGAATAGGCAGCCAGGTTCTCATCGAGCTCGGGTTGGCCGAAAAGGACGACCTGCACGAGCTTGCCATGGTTGCTCTCGAGATTCGACAGGAGCCGCAATTCCTCCAACGTGTCACCGGGCATCGTCTGCGCTTCATCGACGAAGACCGCGACGCGCCCGCCCCTCCGCGTCGTTTCGATCAGCTCGTCCCGGATCACCTTCTGCAGCATGTGGAGGCCCGCCTCGGCGGGAACATCGATCGCCAGTTCGTCGGCAATCGAGAGAAGGAGGTCACGTCCGTGGATGGCGGGGTTGGGCAGGTAGATCTTCCGGAATCGCGGTTCGAGCCGGGACAGCAGGTTCCGGCAGAGCGCCGTCTTCCCCATTCCCACCTCGCCTACGATCTTGATGAAACCGTCCCCGGAACGCAGGCCGAACACGACGGTATTGAAGGCTTCCCGATGTTCCGGAACGTCGACATAGACGGACCCGTTCGAGATGGACTCGAAAGGCATTCGCGACAGGCCGAAGTGTTTCAGGTACATCCCGGGAATCCTCGTCGCCTACCGGCTCACGGGCGGTGTCGGCGGAAGCCATTCGTCCAGCGAGAGTTCATTCCTGCGCGCGTCCGCCCCGGCCTCCCACACTTCGTCGAGCCGCCTGGATGCCGATCGGAGCCGATCGGCCCAGACGTCCGGTTCGACCACGATGGGTCGGAGCAGGATGACCAGCTCGGTGCGTTTGTTCTCGAGTCGGGCGTGTTCGAAGAGACGACCGAGGAAGGGAATCCTGCTGATCCAGGGGATTCCGTAGGTGGTGTCCCGGGCGTCGTTCTGGATGAGCCCGCCGATCACGACGACCTGGCCGCTTCGGGCCCGGACGATACTGTCCGATTCGCGAATGCTCGAAAAAGCCAGGGGCAGCTCCTGGAGTTCGTCTCCGACAGTGAAGCTCTTGGTCTGATCCACGACGTCGGTCACTGCCGGGTGGACATGGAGGATGACGTCCCCCGACTCGCTGATCTGGGGCGTCACGTCGAGAGCGATTCCCGAGAAGAAGGGGGTCAGGGTCACGTTCGGACTCGAGGTCGTCGCCGTTCCCGTGACGGTCGTCGTCGACACGTCCGTCACGAAGAACTCGTCGCTTCCGACCTTGATGACGGCCTTCTGGTTGTTGACGGTGGAGATTCTCGGGTTCGAAAGCGTTCGCACCTTGCCCTGGGTCTGGAGGAGTTCGACGAAGGCGCTGAACTTGTCGGCCTGGATGGCCAGGGAGAACACGCCGCCGAAGGCGCTTCCGAGGGTGCCGGCGAAGAGATCCTGGAGAGGCGGACCGAGATTCTGCGAGGTGCCACGACTGTCGGAGAAGCCCGTGTCGTTGACCGTCCCCCCACCCGTCTGACCCACGATCAACGACTTGCCGCCATGCGTCGCCAGCTGGGCCCAGTTGATCCCCGACTGGAACCCGTCGTTCAGCGTGACCTCGAGGATCTTCGCCTCGAGGATCACCACCCGGTTCAGGCTCGTTTCGGCTGTTCTCAGATATCGTTCGACCTGGGCGAGCTGGGCCGGCAGGCCGCGGACGACCAGCAATCCGGCATTGGGGCTGCTCACGACCGAGTGGCCGTTTCCGCTGCCCACGATCGATTCGACCCCCCGCACGATCTCCCGCCAGAGATCGGTTTCACTCGAGGTCTGGATCCGACTCCCGGAGATCGATCCTCCCGAATCGCTCGAGGTCATCGTCGCGCTCGTGTCGCTCGAGGTCCCCGAGACCTGGTCGGAGATCTGGCCGGAACTGACCCGCATGTCGGAACTGCCGCTGCGCTGGAGGTTCAGGTAGTCGAGGTGGAAGATCCTCGTCCGGATTCCGGTCGGAAGGACGAGGAAGCCCGTCCGGGTCTTCTCGTAGCCGAAACCGTAGGCCTGGCGAACGGTGTCGAGGACTTCTTCGACCGTGACGTCTCGAAGCGAGAGAGAGATCTCGCCTGCGATGCCCGGCGCGAGCGCGAGACTGTAGGGGGTGCCTTCGACGAGGCTCATGAAGAATTGTCGCGCAGGAGCGCGGTCGACCGTGACGTCGAAACGGGGTTCCGGCTGTGGCGCTTTCTCGTCATCCTCGAGTTCGATCGGCGGAATCAAGGCCTCGACGACCTCGAGGGGTGGCGTGGCCGACGAAGTCGATCGGGTTCCGCCTGGCCGGGCGGCGGAATCGCTCTGCGAATCCGACTGGGGAGAGGGCGTCGCGCAGCTCAGGAGCGCGAAGACCAGGACGATCGATCGAGCTCGTGCGGATCGGGGTCGTGGTGCGGTCGTCATTCCGGTCTTCCTCCGGGTGCAGGGGGCGGCGGTGGCGCATTCCGTCGTTCCGACGCTCCGGAGGCTGTCGCTGCCGGAAGCACGTCGATCCGCTCGCGGTTCGATCCCGGTTCTCGTTTGATGTCGCGCCGGATGAGCTTCAGATCGAAATCCCGGCCCTGTCGTCGCAAACGGACGTGAGCGGGCCCGATCTCGAGAACGCGGGCGGAGCCGATCATGTCCTGTTCCCGGACCCGGTGGTCGTTGATGATGGCGACGCGCCGCCCGTCCGCGAAGAAGATCGCGCGAAGATCGAGAGCGATGTCCCGGACCTCTTCCGTGAGCGTGGCGGAAACGTCGATCGCCGCGGGCGGACGCGTCGGGTCGGAAAGCGGTTCGGAAGAGACCGCGAGGGAGGACCAGAGGGCCATCGCGATCAGCGCCGAAGAGATCATGAAGGTCGGTCCCGGTTCAGACACCGATCCAAGCCTCCCGATCGCTCAGGGTGTGGAGGTCGATCGTGACCCGTGCCGTCGGAAACGAGTCCACGCGGTACTCGAAACGATCCCAGAGCAGATGCCATTCGGACTCTTCGAGACGTCGGAGATATCCGAGGGTCGACCGGAAATCTCCTTCGATCTCGATCCGGATGCCGTGTCGATAGAGGTAGGGCGCCCGGTCGGCGGTCGCGGTCGCCGCGCCTTCCCCGATCCGAACGGGCGATTGGCTTCGTAGACTGATGAGTTTCAGACGGTGGTCGGCCGACAGGAGCTGCTCGAGGACCGAAACGATTCTCGTAGGCGGCACGAGCTCCGCGATCTGCTCGCCCATCCGCGATTCGATCTCCTCGAGCTGTCGTTCCAGTTGGCGCAGTTCGTCCTCGGCGCGCTTCTCCTCGTCGCTCCGGGCGACGTTCCCGAGTACGACTTCTTCCCGCTC
>DRKE01000217.1 GCA_011051925.1 Deltaproteobacteria bacterium | reverse complement strand
CGAGTCGGCGTGGCGCGCGACGGCGAGGCTCGCGACGAGAGCGCCAAGCGCCGAGAAGAAGGCGAAACGGGTGAGCTCCTCGGCCGGTCGGCCCAGCTGGTTCTCGAGCAGACCCGGAATCAACGTCACGTGCGGAAACCCGATCAACATGACGCTCACGAAGAAGACCAGGAGGTGGCGAAGCCGGACGTGCCGCCAGGCGTATTCCAGCCCTGCGAACAGGTCCTCGAAGACGTGGGTTTCCGCCGCCCCCGCGCGGACGACCGAAGCGGGAAGAAACCCGAGCAATCCGACCGACACGAGGTAGAGCAGGCTCATCGCGCCATACGCCACCGCCGCCCCGGCGCCCGGCGTCGCCAGCAGCAACGCGGCGACCAGCGGCCCCGACACACGGGACATCGTGTTGGCGACGGTCGTGAGGGCCATGGCATTGCCCACCAGCTCGAGCGGGACGAGGTCGAGGACGAGGGCCTGGCGGGCGGGCCCGATGAATCCGAAGGCACAACCCACGACGAATCCGTTGATGGCGAGATGGACGATCTCGAGCAGCCCCATGGCATGGAGGACCCCGACCGATCCGAAACAGACGGCTGAAAGCGTCTGGCAGATCGCGATGACCCGCCGCTTCGGCAGACGATCCGCATAGGCGCCTCCGAGGGGGCCCGAGAAGACCATTCCCAGGCCCTGGCCGAAGATGACGCTGCCGACGGCCGTATTCGTACCGGCGAGTTCGAAGGCGACCACGCCCTGGACGACCGTGGAGATGAAGAACGCGGTATACGACGCCAGGGTACCGATGAAGAGCATCCGGTAGCTCGGGACCGAGAGCGCTCCGAATGACCCCGCTTCGTCATGTGACATGGAGCGAGCTTATCACCCGAACGTCCGGACGCGCCTTGTGCCCGGCCCCGGAGGCCCGTCACCGATGCGCCATGAGGAGAGCCCGCGACGGCCGCGTCCTGGGCCCGAACGGGCTCCGCCCGCTCTCGTTGACACCCCATCGGCCTCCGGGTACGTTGCGCGGCGAAATCGATGGTGGGCGTAGCTCAGTTGGTTAGAGCACCAGATTGTGATTCTGGGGGTCGCGGGTTCGATTCCCGTCGCCCACCCCATTCGATCTCCCGGCCTTGAACGTCGCATCCGATCCGGACACGGCGTCGCCTCCGCGCCAACCCCCTGCGAACGTGGCCGGTCCCGATGCGGCCGGCCCTGCCTGCCCCCTTCCTACCCGGTTCTTTCCAGCCGGAACCCGACACGCCCGAGTCCGCTTCGCATGCGACCGCGATTCCGATCCGAATGATGTTAGGCTTCGACGACGACTCCCGGCGCACGACCCGCCGCCCCGCTGGTGCGGGTTTCTCGGGTCTTTCCCGTAATGACCCCGGGGATCGACCCGATGGATCTTCCCGCCGGGATGACCGATGCAGACCGGGATGACGAGCGAATGGACAGCCCTCTTCAGCGCCGCGGCGATCGCGGTCGGCCTCGTGCTCTACGTCGTCGGCGGGCTCCGCTTCCGGCGCTGGGCCGTCGAGGACCGACCCGGCATCCCCCGCTTCTCGAATCACGTCGAGACGATCATCCTCTGGATGCTCTACAGCGCGGGCCTCTCGATCGCCATCATCGTGATCCGCCAGACCCTGCGACATCTCTAGCATCTGGCGGCGGCTTCACCCGGCCGGACGCGGGGACGAGAACGCCCCGGGCCATGCCTGGCGGCATCACCCGGGGCGCCCTGGACATCGCCGGTCCCGTGCCCCGGAAAGGTCGGGGCATGGGGATCGAATGGGCTAGTGGCCGCCGAGCGGATCCACCCAGAGATATTTCGCTGGACGCACGACGAGCTGCTTGAAGGGCGTGCCGATCTCGTGGGGTCGGGTCACGAGCACGATCGGAGAAAGCGCCAGGAAGAGCCCCGTTCCCACGACGAGGCTGACGAACCCGGCCGGGCGCAGCAACATCACATCGACTGCGGCGGGGGCGTTGGCCGCGTCCCCCTGGGATCGGGTCTGGGCCTGGACCGAGGTCGAGAAGACGGTCGAAAAGAGCAGGGCAGCCGCCGTCACGGCCATGAGTCGTCGGAAGCGATTGGACATCGAGGGTCCTCCAAATGCTAGTCTCCGCCCTCATCGGCCGCCCCGAACCGGGGCTGAACCCTGAGGTCCCGAATTTCATGCCGAACTGGCTGCTCTTCACCCGTGCGCATTGCGCCCTCTATCGGGGCACCCGCGGGCTCATCGGGGGAAATCTCCTCGGAATCCAGATGCTTCTGCTCACGACCCGAGGCCGCAAGACCGGCCGGAAACGGACCCTGCCCCTCGCCTATGTGGAGCACAAGGGCGACCTGGTCGTGGTGGCCTCGAACGGGGGATCCGACAAGCCACCCGCGTGGTGGCTGAATCTCCAGGCGGCGGGAAAGGCGCGAGTCCAGGTCCGGGACGAGACGTTCGAAGTCAGCTGGAACGAGGCACCGGAGAAGGAGCGGATGGAGTACTGGCGCAAGCTCCAGGCAGCCATCCCTGCCTACCGCATCTACCGGGTCCGCACGGAGAGGGAGATTCCCATCGTATTGTTGCGTCGATTGCCCGAGACCGAGACGGCGGAGACCGCCCCGGCCCGGACGGCGCTTTCCGTGAGCTGACCGCGGCAGCCCCGCCGACGCTCCCGGACCGGCCTGTTCTGGAAGCCAGGCGGATTCCGACCGTGTGCTCCTGGCCTGCCCGCTTCTGTCCGGCCATGAGACGCCCGGCTATGAGACGAAGAGGTAGCGAGCGACGAGTTCCGCCGTTTCCCGGGCCGCGGCATCCCGGAAGGCCGGATCCTCGTTCAGGAACGCCTGGGCCGAGTTCCACTGGACCGCATTCAGCACGACGAACGAGGCCGTTTCCCGGTCCAGGTCGGGACGACAGAGCCCCGCTTCGTCGACGGCGGCGATGAAGTCATCGATCGCATCGCTCATCCGCTTGCGAAGCGCCTCGAAAGGCTCCCGGAAGTCGGGGTCCTTGAAATACTGGGCCCACAGGATCCGCTGGATTCCCGGACGCAGACGCTGGGTGTGGAAGATCGCATCGATCAGGGTGCGCGTTCGTTCCCGCGGATCGGTCGTGCCCTGCCAGCTCGCGGGCTCGAGCTGGGCGATGACCTCCTCGGCAACCTCGCGATCGGTCTGGTTGAGCAGCTCGAGGATGATCTCGCGCTTGTCGGTGAAGTAGTTGTAGACGGTGCCGACCGCGACCCCGGCCCGGGCCGCGATCATTGCCGTCGTCGTCTCGTCGAAGCCGTGGCGTTCGAAGCAGTCGACCGCCGCCTCGATCAGTTTCTGGCGCGTTCGTCGGCTT
>DRKE01000216.1 GCA_011051925.1 Deltaproteobacteria bacterium | reverse complement strand
GGCGTCGTCTCGACGATCCTGATTCGTGGGGCAGCCTGGGCTCCGCGCGAGACCCCGCCCAGGCGCACGATGAGCGTACGCAGGAGCACGATGGCCCCGAGTACGACACAGAGCGCGGCGATCGTCTCGAACATGGATCCTCCCTTCCGAAGAAAGCCGGGTCAGTCCGTCGGAGCCGGGTAAGATGCCGTCACCAGCTCCGTCACCCGGACCGCAACGCGTTCATCCTGCACGGTAACCTCGCCCCGCGCGATCAACCGATCATTCACGTAGACGTCAGCGGGATCCCCGTTCATCCGGTCCAGTTCGACGATCGAGCCCTTCGCCAGGGCGAGCACGTCCCGGACCGGCATGCGTGCGCTCCCGATCTCCACACTGAGACGCAGGGGCACCTCCATGATCAGGCCGAGATCGGAAGCACGACCGATCTCCCCCTCCGACCCGGCGGGCTCCTCCGGATCGCCGGCTTCGTCCACGACCGACTCGTCGATCTCGGGGAGCTCTTCCTTTTCCGCTTCATCACTCATGATTCCGACCTGTTTCCCCGTTTCCGATCCGTTCACCCAGCTGAACGGCCCGTTTCGGCCCCCGCGTCCCAGCGACTGCCCTGAACTTCTCCTGTCCACCGATCTTCACGATCAACGACCCGTCGCTGGGCGAGTCCAGTTCGATCACGCTCCCCGGCTTCAGCCGAGCCGTTTCGGCCAGCGTCATCTCGGCCGTTCCGATCTGGGCACGAAGCCGGATCGGCACGTCGAGCAGCGAGACGCCGGTCGCCTCTGCTGCCGTCCGACGCCGCGGCCGGGCTCCCGCCTCCGTCACGAAGGGATCGATCGGAATCGCGATCCTCACGCGGCACGGCTCGCCAAATCCCTTCACGTCGAAGGTCGCCAGGACCGCCCTCCCCGCCTCGGACTCGGCAACCGACGAACGGCTCACGAGCCCACCCCAGCGAAGCGAGAGTGAAGTGACCGAACGCCAGGCCGCCTCGAGCTGATCCAGCATCTCCCGGGCCGCACGGCCATAGAACCTTCGCTCGATGCGCGAATAGTCGCGCGTGGGAGGTCGCGTCGGCTTGATCGTCGGCCCCGCACCGAAACTCATGCTGAGGAGCTGGAAGAAGAAGGGTCGCGAGAGCAGCAGATAGGCCAGGCTCCCCTTCGGGAGGACCTGGAACTCCCCGACGAGATCCGTCGGCAGCATCAGCTCGGCCAGTTCCGGGACCTCGATCTCGCGTTGCCCGATCAAGGAGAAGGAGATGACGCGCTGCTGCCGGTTCGACAGCATCAATCCCTGTTCGAATGCGAAGTTCTCGTTCGCGCGCTGGAGTTCGACGTCGGCGAACTCCGGCGCCCGCGAGTCGGGATCCTCCGCTTCGGACGTCTGGATCCTGGGCATCTCCTCGAGCAGGGCGTCGAGCTCTTCCCGGGAAAGCACCGCGTTTTCGGCCGTCGAGCTTCTCACTGAACGACGAACTCCGTGAACAGGACGGATCGGATATCCCCGGTTTCGAGGAGATCGTTGACCCGCTCGAGGATGTCTTCCTTCAGAAGGGCCTTGCCTTCGAAATCGGTGATGTCCGACAGCTGCTTGCTCGACAGCAGGACGATCAATGCGTCCCGGACCTGGGGCAAGCGCGCATCGAGTTCCTCCTTCAGCGACGAGTCACTCGTCTCGAGTTCCACACGCAGCTTCAGGAAGCGGTTGTATCCGTCCCCCGTGACATTGACGACGAAGGGCTCGAGACCGTAGAGGCGTTCCTTGAAATCCTCCGTGCTCTTCTTCTGGGATGCGACGGCCTTGGCCGCCTCCATCTCCGCCTGCTCCGCGGCGGAGAGTTCGGGCGTCTGCGAAGGTGGAGGCACCTGCGTGCTCGCGAAGAAGAAGGCGCCACCGGCGCCGAGGCCGAGGGAGATCAGGGCGGCCACGATGATCATCACCATGTTCTTCGCACCGCCACCGGATCCGGCTTCGCCCTCTTCGCTGTTGTCTTCGGTCTCTTTTTCCTTGCCCTTCGCCATCATTCCACTCCATGGGCCCCGGCGATCCCGACCGCCGAGCCCGATTCAGATTCCGGTGAACGCCGCTGTCCTCCGCGGCCCTCGCCACCCACGCGGACCCGACGCTCTACCGCTGCATCGTCGGCGCGATCGGTGCTCGTCTCGATCCGTCCATCTCGATTCCGAACTCCTTCAATCGTCGCCAGAGCGTCGTGGTCGAGATCTGCAGCAAGGCCGCTGCGCGTTTCCGGTTCCAATTCACCTGCTCGAGGGTGTTCAGGATGTGGGATCGCTCCATGACCTGGAGGCTGTGGATCGTCTCGCCTTCCCGAACGAGGGACTCCTCCTTGAGCCGCACCGGAAGGTCCTCGACGCGGATCGTCGGCCCCTGGCAGAGCGCAACGCCCCGCTCGATCGAGTTTTCCAGCTGCCGCACGTTTCCGGGCCAGGCGTAGCCGACCAGCAGCTCCATCGCGTCGGGCTCGATGCCCTCGACGTTCTTGCCCGATCGCTCCGCGAACCTTCGCAGGAAATGATTCGAAAGATCCCGGATGTCCTCGGGCCGCTCACGAAGCGGGGGAACCTGGATCGGGATGACCGCGAGGCGGTAGTAGAGGTCTTCACGGAAGGTTCCCATCGCGACCTCGTTCTCGAGATTCTTGTTGGTGGCGGCGACGAGGCGGACGTCGACGAAGCGGGTCGATTCGTCCCCGACCGCCCGCACTTCACCGGTCTGCAGGAAGCGCAGCAGCTTCACCTGCATGGAAAGCGGCATTTCAGCGACTTCGTCGAGGAAGACGGTCCCTTCGTGGGCGAACTCGAAGAGGCCCTTCTTGTTTCCCGTGGCTCCGGTGAAGGCGCCCCGTCGATGCCCGAAGAGTTCGCTCTCGAGCAGGGTTTCCGGGAACGCGGCTGAATTGACGGCGCTGAACACGCGATCCGACCGCCGGGAAAGGCGATGGATCGCCCGGCCCACGAGTTCCTTCCCGACTCCGGTCTCGCCCGTGATCAGGACCGAGCTGTCGGTATCGGCCACCTTCTCCACGAGTTCGAGAAGCCCTTCCATCGCGCGGGAACTGCCGACGATGCCGGTCAGGGCTCTCAGGTCATTCGCCGAGTCGGTCGCAGGCGTGGTGGCTGAGACTGCCGTCGAACGGAAGGATCGCGCCAGCCCTTCTTCGACGATGCCCACCAGCTCCTCACTTTCGATCGGCTTCCGAAGATAGTTCGACGCGCCCCGTTGGATCGCCTCGACCGCGGTCTCGATGCTCCCGAGGCTCGTCGTGAGGATGACGTTGCAGGGCATGCCATCGGAGCGGATGCGGTCGAGCAGCGCGAAACCGCCCCCGCCGTCCAAGCCGAGGTCCGCCAGGATCAGCTGCGGAGGCGTCACGTCGATCGTGCGAACGGCCTCCTCCACGCTCCGACAACCCACCACTTCGTGGCCCCGAAGATGCAGCGTGACCGCCGCATTCCGCACAAAGGACTCTTCCCCATCCGCGATCAAGATCCTGGCCACTCTCTGTCTGCCTCCCATCCTCGTGAACCGGCCCAACGGACCGGGATAACCATCCAGCTCAGTTCGATGTCGAAAGCGGGGTCGAGGAACCCGCCAACATCTCGTCCCTCAGATGCTCGACCACCCGGGCGACGCGCTCCGATTCGGAAGAGACCCGTTCGACCCATTCCGATGGCAGTCCGACACGTTCGGCCTCGCCACGCAGCTGATCCACGGCGTGGGTCAGCGCGCCGACCGGTGTTCGCAGCTGTTCGGAAACGCGCGTTGCCAGACGGCGGGCGGCATCCGCCCTCTCGTCTGCCTGGCAGATCCGCAGGAAGGTCATTTCGAGTGCGCTCTGGAGCTCGCGAAGAATCGCGAGAAGGCGGAACGCCCGGACCCGCTCCACCCAGACCAGGCAATCGATGGAACGGCCCATGCCGTTTCGTTCGACCCGAAGCGGAAGACCGATGCACACCTCCCGACCTTCGT